>CAXBOF010000634.1:0-1808 GCA_963977205.1 uncultured Phycisphaera sp.
AATTGGTCGAAGGCGAGCGTCTGCCCGACAACCCAGCAAGCTATGGACCTGCCGGCACGGTCCACGCCAGTATTCTTGATTGGGCCAAATTCGTCAGCGACTTCGAGCAGGGCCTCGAGGGCGAGGGCAAGCTGCTCAAGCAGGAAACATACGAAGCGATCGCCAGCGACAACGACGGCGACGGGTACGCGTTGGGCTGGGGCACACTCGAGCGTGAGTGGGGCGGCGGGACGGTCTTTAGTCACGCCGGGAGCAACACCTACTGGTACGCGGTGGCCTGGGTCGCGCCGGAGACGGATTTCATCGCGGTGGCGGCCTCGAACATGCCGCCGGGTGTCGCGTCGGGGGCGTGCGATATGACGATCGGGCTCATGGTGCATCAATTCAACATCTTGCCCGAAGCTGAAGAATCCAAAGATGATGATTCGATCGCGGAATCAGAGACAGAGTAATCTGCTCCTGACGAATCCGAATTGCGTGCGAGGGATGAACGTAAAGCTTCCCTCGCTCGCGCTTTGGGCTCGTCGAAAAGCCTGGATTACGCGTTGACTTCTGCGGGCTCTTTTTCCCGCATCGTGGCGAGCGATTCGCGGAGCTTGGGTTCTTTTTCTTGGTTGGTCTGTTGTTCCGGTTCGTTCTCGGTCTTCTTGAACGAGCCGTCCTCGTAGATCTCATCAACCTTGACGGTGACGCGTTTGGAGACGCCGCGTTCCTGCATCGTGACGCCGTAGAGACGGTCGGCCTCGGACATCGTGCGCTTGTGGTGCGTGATGATGATGAAGTGCGAGCGGTCGGTGAACGAGCGCACGACATTGCAGTAACGGTCGACGTTGGCGTCGTCGAGGGCGGCATCGACTTCGTCGAGGATGCAGAAGCAGCTCGGCTTGGTCTGGAAGATCGAGAGGAGCAGCGCCACGGCGGTCATCGTTTTCTCGCCGCCGGAGAGCTGGTTGATCGTGCGGGGTTCCTTGCCGGGTGGGCGGGCGATGACCTCGGCGCCGGACTCGAGCCAGTCGATCTCGTCGGTCTGGACCTTCTCGCCGTCGATCTCTTTGATGAGCGGCATGAGGCGGACCTCGGCCTTGCCCCCCCCGAAGAGGCGGCGGAACATGCCGCCAGAGCCGGCGAAGTTCTCACGTACCGCGGTGAAGGTCTCCTCGAAGCGTTCGCGGCTGGCGACGTTGAGGCGTTCGATGAGCTCGGCAAGGCGCGTGCGGGCCTCGTCGAGGTCGGCGACCTGGGCGATGAGTTCCTCGTTGCGGCCGGCGAGCTGGCCTTCCTCCTCGATCGAGTCGAGATTGACGAGCTTCTTGATCTCGGCGCGGAGCTCGTCGCACAGCGCGGAGGCTTCTTCCTGATCGAGCAGCTCGATCGCGTCGTACATCACGAGCAGGCGGTATTCCTCGTACTCGGCGGCGATGCGGATGCCGAGCTCTTCGCTGGCGCGGTCCTCGGCGTGCTCGCGCTTGACCTCCACCTCGCGGCGGGCGACCTCGAGCGAGTGCCAGTTGCGTTCGACCCGCTGGGCCTCGTCGCGCGCCCGGCTGGCGTGCTGAGCAAGCAGGGCTGCCCGCTCGTTGGCCTCGGCCAATTGTGATTGGGTTTCTTCGAGCTGTGAAGCTAGAAGCTCGGCTTTCTCGCCGGCTTGCGTGACCTCGTTCTCGGCCTGGGTGATCGTCTGACGGTGCTGCTCGATGACGCCCTGAGCGCGCTCTGCATGGTCGGCAAGCTCGCGGACGCTCCGCTGAACGCTCTCGGTCTCGCTGACGATGCGCCCAAGCTCGCGGCGGGCCGATGTCAGCTGCTCG
>CAXBOF010000635.1:0-1802 GCA_963977205.1 uncultured Phycisphaera sp.
TTTCGAGCAACGTCTTCAGCGATAACCTCTCAATCTTCAACGCTTCTACTGGCGCACTGCTCGCCACTGCCCCGCTTGACGAACGCTCCGGCGAGGTTGAGATCTCGCCCGACGGCACAAAGGCCGTGGCCGTGAACCTCGATGGCTTTACCGTCAGCATTGTCGATATGGCGGCGGGCACTACGACCGCGGTGCCCTCGGCCCGCCGGATCTCACAGGTCGAGATCTCGCCCGACAGCAACTTCGCGTACGTCGCTCAGATCGCCAGCGGCGACGGCATCCGCAAGCTCGACCTCAACACTGCCTCGTTCATCGGCGGGCTCGTTCCCACGGGCAACCTGGGCGGTGTCGGGTACAGCTACTCTCAGAACTCTGAGATCGCGCTCTCGCCCGACGGCGCATACCTTGCGATCGCAAGCTCCTTTACAGATCAGCTCATCATTCTTGAGACCGCCACGATGACGGTGACCCAGTCCATCTCGGCCGGCACGTTCCCCACTCGCGTTTCATGGAACCCCGAGGGCACGCGCATCGTTCTTTCCGATCGTGACGGCGACCGTGTATATGTCTTCAACTTCGCGGCGGGCACCGCTATTCTGGCGGGCCAGATCTCGACGGGCGACAGCCCGTTCGATGTGGTGGCGATGGGCGGCAGCGACCGCGCGTTCGTCTTGAACTGGGGCGACTCGACCGTGGGCGTGCTCGACCTGGCATCGCTCTCGCAAACCTCGACCATTGCTGTGCCATACCGCCCGATGGGCGCCTCACTCAGCAGCGACGGATCGGAGCTCCGCGTTGTTGGGGGGAATTCGTCATCGACGGCGGGCAACGGCACGTTCAGCGAAACCCGCGAGGGCGAGATGACCGTGATCGATACCGCGACACTCGCTGTGATCGATGCAGTTGACACCGGCCATCCCGCAGCCAACGCCGGTGCCAGCGCCGACGGCTCGGTCATCTCGTTCGCCTCGCCCGGTGCCGACGGCATCGTGGTGATCCGTGAAGCGAACGATTGCCTTGCTGACACAAACGGCGACGGGATGGTCTCCCCCGCCGACTTCTCGGCTTGGGTTGCCCAGTTCAACTCGGGCGGGCCGCTCTGCGACCAGAACGGCGACGGCATGTGCAGCCCCGCCGATTTCTCGGCCTGGGTTGCCAATTACAACGCCGGCTGCCCATAACCCGTCCAGCAACGTCAGAGTGCCATTTCTCGGCCCCTCCATCAGGAGGGGCCTTTTTTGCGCCTTGGTGTGCCACAGGGGCGGCCGTTTCTGACTCTGAGGCTTCCACAAGCGGGGGGAGATCAGGTAGTCTGGACGGAAGAGGGGGAGTTCCGGTGGGCCCATTGAGAGCCGTGGCGGTCATTTCTGATCGTTCTGTTCGCACGGGGCCGGCTCGTCCATAACCAAGTTCATGAGTTTACGGAGTCAAACCAGATGACACGATCCGCACAGATTCTCTGCGTTGTAGCCGCCGCTGGCATGGCATGCGCCGCGACCGCTCAGACGACCCAGCCCAACCCGATCCCGCAGTTCGATGCCGAGCTCGATATCAACTCGGGCCAGGTGGCTAATACGGGCAAGGAGCTCTTGCCGGTCATCTCAGAGGTGATCAACGTCCCGAACGCGGATTGGCTCCGTCTGCGGTTCGATGAAGTCTCATTTGCAGGACGCAAAGAGCTGGGAAACGAGTCCTACCTCCGCATCACTTCGATCGAAGACGGCGCGGTCCAGTATCTCGACAAGACCTCGATCAAGCAGTGGCAGTACACCTCCGCCTACTTCAACGGCGACACCGTGCTG
>CAXBOF010000636.1:0-1793 GCA_963977205.1 uncultured Phycisphaera sp.
TTTGCGCTCACCCCGATGCTCGTGATCTCCGTCGCAGCCATCGGCGCGTTCGCCGAGCCGGAAGACGTCAAGATCATCATGGAGCAGACCTTCGACAACCTCGGCATCAGCGATATCGAGGTTCAGGTCCGCGATCCGAAGAGCGAAGAGGTCGGCCCGTCGCCCGAAGAAGGCGTCGATCCCGAGGCGAGCAACCCCGGCAACTCCCGAGGGATCCAAAGAGAGTCAATCCGAAGAAAGCCAGGACGAGGCCGCCAGCCAGATCGTGAAACTGCTCATGAAGCTGGTCGACCAGATCCTGAGCCTCCCCTTCGGCGCCATCGGCGCCATCGGTGTCCTGACACTCATCTACGCATCCATCTCGATGCTGACCGAGATCGAACGCGCCTTCAACAACGTCTACCGCGCGCAGGTCGGCAAGAGCTGGGGCAAACGCATCATCCAGTACTGGACCATCATCACGCTGGTCCCCATCCTGCTCTTCTCCGCGTTCTACGCCTCCGAGCAATTCCGGGGCATCGGCGTCGGCTTTGCAGGCTCCGTTGTCAGCGTCGCCATCACCGCGCTCCTGCTCCTGCTCGCCTACGAGATCATCCCCAACACCCGCGTTCACATGCGATCGGGCGTGGTCGGGGCGCTCGTTGCTGCCATCCTCTGGGAACTGGCCAAGTGGGGTTTCCGCCAGTACCTCGGCTACTCGGCCAGCTACGCAAAGCTCTACGGCTCGATGGCGCTCTTGCCGCTCTTCATGCTCTGGATTTACCTCACCTGGCTCATCATCCTCTTCGGGCTCCAGGTGTCCTATGGCCTCCAGCACTACGACGCCGCCAAACGCATCGACGAGGAAGACGCCGAGGAACGCCTGACCGACCCGGCCTCTGTCTTGGGCGTCGTCGCGGTCATCGCCGAGCGATTCCGCCGAGGCAAGTCCACCGGCGCAGCCCTGCTGGCCGACGAGCTCCACCTGCCCGCGGGCGTCATCGACACGATGCTGAACAAACTCGCCCGCGCGGGCGTCATCAATCCCGTTGACGGCCCGTTCGACAATTACGCCCTCGCCAAACCCGCCGAGGAAATCCCGCTCGAGGGCCTCGTGGCCGCGATGGGTGAGATCACCGATTCCGGGCAGATCGGCAGCGGCTCATGGACCAGCTCCATCGAGCGCCTCCGCCACGCCCAGCTCGACATCATCCGCGGGCAGAGCGTCGCCAATCTGCTCGACAACGGTGGGGAGGAAAGCACGCAATGAACACAAGCACACGCCGAAGGTTGCCCGCACACACGGGCCTGATCGCCCTGGCTCTGACTCAGACTCTTGTCATGGCCTCGGGGTGCTACTCCAAGGTCGTCGATGCCAAGGGCATCGGGGGCGATTCCACAGAACTGCGCAAGAACCACGAGTTCGGCTCGCCCAACCCGATCCAGGACGTCATCACCCGCGAAGAAAAGCGCCGCTAGCCGCCACAGAACGCCCGGCTCGGGCGAACTACAATCACCCACGGAGGAAGTGACATGGGCCTCGAAACCGCTTTGCCGACCGATTATGTGCTGACGACCCAGATCCAGCGGGTCATCAACTGGGCGCGGCGAAGCTCCGTCTGGCCCATCCCGTTTGCGACCGCCTGCTGCGGCATCGAGCTGATGGCGACCGCCTCCAGCCGATACGACCTGGCCCGATTCGGGGCCGAGGTCATGCGGTTCAGCCCACGCCAGAGCGATCTCCTGATCGTCGCCGGCCGGGTCTCGATCAAAATGATGCCCGTCCTCCAGCGGATCTACCAGCAGATGACCGA
>CAXBOF010000637.1:0-1792 GCA_963977205.1 uncultured Phycisphaera sp.
CGTTGATGTTGTACGCGGCCGCGAAGAACTCGAGATACTCCTGAACAACCATGTCCTCGTAGGCACCCATGAAGTCGGGGACGTAACCGATCCGCGGCCGGATCTCTCGGTTCTGGTAGCCGATCGTCAGGCCGTTGACGTTCGCTTGCCCGCTCGTCGGCTTGAGTAGTGTCGCCAGGATCTTGATGGTCGTCGTCTTGCCCGCGCCGTTGGGTCCGATGAAGCCGTAACAGGTGCCTTCCTCGATGGTGAGGTTGAGATTGTCCAGCGCCACGAGGTCGCCGTAGCGTTTGGTCAGGTTGATTGTTTCGATCATCGCCATGCGAGTGTTGCCTCAGTTGCCCGTTGACGGGTTGGTTGTGAGATTCCATTTCGGCGGGTTCGGTTCGAGCGGATAGACCCAGCGGACGACGGTCTTTCCCGACCAGTCGAGCTCGCTCCAGTTGCCACCTCGCTGCATGTAGATCGGCAACGGATCGGTTGCATCGCTCCCGCCCGGCGTTTCGACAACACCGAGCACGATGATGCACGGCTGGGTCAGCCATCGGCCAAGATCGAGCCCGTGCGTGTACCGCCGAACGCCGGCAAGCGTCTCGGCCCGATCGCCCTGCTTGGGCGGCTCAAGCTGTGACACAAAGGCCGAAGCGATCAAACGATCGTTGGTTGATCCCGTCGGCCTACCGCCACCAAAGCCGGGCGTCAGCGCACTGGCTCGGCTGATCAGATCATCGAAGTATGTCGATGCGTTGCGCTGCTTCTGGGCATCACTGCCGGCCAATGTAGACAGATCGATTCTCTCACCGGGAGCCCACGCTCTGCTGCCGGCAAACCGGTATGCATCGTAATTTGAAACGACCGGCAATCCCGTCTGTGTCCCGATAAATCGCTGATCCTTTACAACGAGAATCACCACATCCCGGAGCGCACCCGGCAGATCATGCACGAGATGACCAACGGGACTGCCGCTGCCATCGAGCCGGATGATGCCGGGCGAGCCGTCGTCTGTCACCGGCCTCGGCATCGACCAGCGTCGCTCGCCCATCCAATCGAACCGGAATCGTTTTTCAGTGGCTCGCGCAGGGAATCGCATTCGATCGGGATCGCGGGCCGAGATGCTGTAAGGCCTGGCATCCGGGAACGCCGCCGACGCAAGCAGCGAGTTGTAATGCTCCGACCAGTATGTCGCGGCGGGATGGAACTCGGTGTATTCCTCCTCGGCCGGGCTTCCCACGCGCACGCCCGCATCGCTATACCCGGGCACAAACACACTCGCATACGAGCGGACACGCTGATACACGCTCCCGTCGACCGCGTCCAGGAACGCGACCTGCTGCACACTCGCCTGTCTTGGCCTGAGTATCGAGACGCCCCCCCAGCCGATCAGTGTGAAGAGCCCGATCGCCGCGACAAAGAGCATCCAGGTGTGCTTCTTGATGCCCATCTTGTTGAACAAGGCATACCCGACCGGCCCGGCCAGTGCCCAATAAATCCCAAAGACCGCAAAGCCCATGAGCAAGGCCGCCCCAGCCGAGCCGCTGGACGAGATCGAAGCGCCGATGTCGCCGTCGAACGAGCGCACCTCCCGGTTGGCAAAGACCGATGTGCCGCCGCTGGCGTTGCGGTCCATGAGCATGCCACGCTTGCCAAAGATGCGATGCCAGAAAGCGTCCATCATCGGCAACCCACGATCGATCAGGTTCCGGTTCGTGACATCGATACCGATCAGCGTCACCATCCCGAGATCTACGAGCCGACGCGAAACCACGACACGCCCCTGGGCATCGGTCAGTAT
>CAXBOF010000638.1:0-1789 GCA_963977205.1 uncultured Phycisphaera sp.
CTTCCTGGGAGCCACGATCGGGTTCCTTGTTGTGCTCTTCTACATCACCAAGGGCGGCTTCGTCGCGGTCGTCTGGTCCGACGTCTTCCAGGGCTCGCTCATGCTCATCGGGCTTGTGCTGCTGCCCATCGTCGGACTGCTCGAAGCCGGCGGCGTCACCAATGTTCTCGACACGCTCCGCGCCAGCGACCCGAGCCATCTCTCGCTCACTGCGGGCCAGGGCTGGACGCCCCTGACCATCGCAACGGTCGTGGGCTTCGCGGCCATTGGCATCGGGTTCCTCGGCTCGCCCCAGGTTTTCGTGCGGTTCATCTCGTTGCGGAGCGAGAAGGAGATCAAGAAAGGCGCAGCCGTCGCCCTGGCGTGGACGATCCTCGCCGACAGCGGCGCCGTGCTCGTCGGAGTTGTCGGGCGGTCACTCTACACATCGGCTGAGATCGGCGGCGACCAGGACAACATCCTGCCCTTCATGTCGCAGGCGCTCCTGCCCGCGTTCCTTGCGGGCCTCTACATCGCCATGGTGCTCAGCGCGATCATGTCCACGATCGATTCGTTGCTTGTTGTTGCGTCCAGCGCTGCTGTGCGCGACTACTGGCAGAAAACCAAGCACCCGAATATGCCCGACGATCAGCTCGTCAAGCTCAGCCAGCGTTTGACGCTCATACTCGCGCTCATCGCGTTCGGCCTCGGCATGGGCATCCTCGCCTACAACGCGGACAAGGGCGTGTTCTGGATCATTATCTTCGGCTGGTCGGGCATCGCCGCGACGTTCTGCCCGGTGGTGATCCTGAGCCTGTTCTGGTCGAAGCTGACGTCGCTTGGCGCAAAGATGGGCATGGTGACGGGCTTCCTTTGCGTGCCGTTCTTCAAGTTCGCCGCCCCGTACATATTCAATAGCATCGGCTGGGACGACGGCGTGAGCTATCTGGGCGCACTGGATGTGCTCCTGCCCGCGTTCCTCGTCGCCGGCACGGTCGCGATCATCGGGAGACTGCTCGACAAGAAGGGGCAGGCTGTGCTTGTGGGTGTTGCAGACGAACTCAGAGAGGCCGCGGGAAAGAGCTGATCTCTTTCAGCACCCGGCGTTGTAGTTGGCGACCCGCGCGCTGAAGTCGGCGGGGGTGCAGGAGCCGTCGCTTTTCTGGCCACCTTTGCTGTGACATCTGAGCTGCTTCTCTACAACCCCACTTGCAATGACTAAACAGAGAGCCCCCGCCAATCGGCGAGGGCTCTCATGTATTCCGAATCTGGTGGACTGAGCCTTAACCCTTCCAGCTGCTCTTGAAGGCCTTGAGCGCCTTCTCCAGCTTGCCGGTCAGCTCGTCGTCGAGCGCCTTCTTCTCGGCGATCTCGGCGTGGATGTCGCGGGCGGTCGTCTGGAAGTAATCCAGCATCGACTTCTCGAACTCGGCGACCTTGTTGAGGGGAACGTCGTCGAGGTAGCCCTTCGTGCCGGCGTAGATCGAGATGACCTGGTCCGTCACGGTCTGGGGGACGTACTGCGGCTGCTTGAGCAGCTCGACCATGCGGGCACCGCGGTCGAGCTGGGCCTGCGTGGCCTTGTCGAGATCGGTACCCAGCTGGGCGAATGCCTCGAGCTCGCGGTAGGCGGCGAGGTCGAGTCGCAGTGAGCCGGCGATCTTCTTCATCGCCTTGATCTGAGCGTTGCCGCCCACGCGGGAGACGGAGATACCCACGTTGATGGCGGGACGCACACCCGAGAAGAAGAGCTCGGGTTCGAGGTAGATCTGGCCGTCGGTGATCGAGATCACGTTGGTCGGGATGTACG
>CAXBOF010000639.1:0-1788 GCA_963977205.1 uncultured Phycisphaera sp.
CCAACCACGTCGCCTACCGCTTCCGGTTCACGAACCCCCGCACGCAGCGGCGGCGATTCCTGGAAGCCGTCGAGAAGGCCGCAGCCCTCGACATCGCGCACATCCTCAAGGTCGAGCAGTTCTCCTTCACCTCCCAGCAGGAAGCCTGGGTCATCTCGCCCTACACCGGCAACCACGACGGGCTCCTCCTGCTCAGCGACCTGCTCGCCGTCAAGGGCGGCAAGATGGAAGCCATCGAGGTCGCACGCGTCCTCGACCACCTCCTCGAAGCCGTCGGCGCAGCGCACAACGCGGGCGTCGTCAACGGGCCGGTCACCATCGACGAGATCCACGTCGACCGCGCCGGCTCACTGAGCATCGAGCTTTACGGCGTCAGTGTCGCCATGCAGGGCGAACAGGACATCGAAGAACTCCGCCTCACCGAGATCCGCTCCATCGCCGCCATCGCCTACAAGCTCCTGACCGGCGTCGACGCGACCGAAGACCTGCTCATCGAGCCGACCCGTCTCGTCGCCAAGCTCGACGCCGCCTGGAACGCCTTCTTCGCCGAGGCCCTCGATCCCGTTGGCGGCTACCACACCGCACCCGAGATCCTCGCGGCCATCCCCGGACGCAGGCCAACCGAGGCCGCCCCCGAGATCCGTGTCCGCAGCGTCAACGCCTTCGGCCTGGGCCGCCTGCGCAGCAAGAACAACGCCGCCACGCGCACCCGCTAAGCAAGGCGCACTCGCCAAACCCTTCAATCGTCAGTTGTCATTGATTGCTGTCGCTGCGCCGAGTCACGGCCTGAAGCGAACGCTCAGCCGCCCTCGGTCGGGGCCGGGCTTGTCTCGTTGGACTCGGTCACCGTCACGATCGACTCAAGCCTCGCGCGCTCACGCGTGCTCAGGACATTGCCAAAGCGGTTGAGCGCCGTCTGCGCCACGATCTCCGCGTGCGGCTCGGCCCCGATGCGATCAAGCGCCGTGAGCCACACGTCCACACCCGCGCCCGCATCCAGCGCCTCGTCCACCCTGTTGAGCCACAGGAGCGCCACCGTGCGCAGCTCGACCGCCCTGGATGCATCGTCCGCCGACGGCGCGGGCGACACGGACGAAAGCGCCGTCAGCGCGTTCTCCGGGCGAGAAAGCTCAAGATTCGTCTCGGCAAGCAGGATCATCGCCTGATCGATGTCGCGCGTCTCATCGGGCATGGATGCTGCGCGAGCGATCGTCGAGAGCACCGCGATCCGAAGCTCCGGGTCCGTCTCGTGCACACGCGCCACCTCGAGCACGCTCTTCGGATCAAGCGACCGAGCCATCGAGAGTGCGCCCGATCGGCGCGAAGCCTCGTTGGGCGCGATGCGCCGGATCAGCGCGTACCCCTCGGGCGTTCGACGATGATTAATCGCCGCCGTCACCGCAGCCTGGAACAGCGCCGGGTCACGCTCAGCAGCCGCGACCACGCGGTCAAAGAACTCGGGCCTGCGCGCCAGCTCCGCAGCCGCTGCCGCCTGCATGTCCCGCTGCCCGCTCGTCAAAAGCCCCGCCACCGAGTCGCGGTCGTCGTCGTTGCCCATGCGGATAATGAGCCGAACGCCATCGGTCGTCAGCCTGCTCGGCCCCGCAGCACGCAGAGCCGCCGCGATCCGCCTCCGATCAACAGGGCTTGTCAAAAGCCCCTCGGTATCCAGTGAGAGCAGCAGCTTGGAAGCCGAGTCCCGCGTGGCAGCACCGAACTCAAGCCAGCGCAGAGCCGGCGAGATCACCGCAACGCCGGGCCACTTGGCCGACGCGTTGAGCAGACCCG
>CAXBOF010000640.1:0-1782 GCA_963977205.1 uncultured Phycisphaera sp.
CGAACACATGTACAATGAGAAACAATGACCCCGCGTGCCAGCGGGTTGGGTGAAAACACGCAGCGTGCCGCCCGCACCATGTGCGCAGACGGCACAACCGGAAAGCTCAGCCCGTCCTGCCCGCGACGCACACAATGAAGCTGTCACCCAGCCAGTCGGGGTCCGTAATAGGCTCGGCGTACGCGTTGCCCTCATCGTCCACCGCGTCTGGCAGGTTCGAGTAGATATCGGTCGTGGCAAAGCCCGCCTCGATCATCGCATCGCGAAGCTCAGGGACCGACCAGAGCCTCCATCTATAGATGTACGCATCTGGGAAGTCCGCCACGACCTCGTCCACGTCAAACACACGAAAGTGCAGGACATCCGTCACCATCGCCGTGAGCGGGTCGGCCTCTCGCTGCTCCCAGCGGTACACGCACCTCAGCCCGCCGGGCAACGCGACATCGCGGTCCACACTACCGAGGTGATACGCGGACTCCCCGCCGTAGGTATCGCAGACAAACACGCCCCCGGCGTTCATTCTCCCCCGCGCGTGCCCGAGGTATGCCATCAATTCAGCGCGTGTGTGCAGGTACCCGATCGAGAAGTTGCCGACAAAGAGACAATCCACCGGCTCAGTGACTTCGCGAACATCGCCCACGATCGCCCGGAGCCCCTGCATCTCGCCCGCCCGCTGGATCTCGCCAGCGTCGAGGTCGACAGCGATCGCCGTGCCGCCGGGGACGTTCTGAATCCAGTGCCGACTCAGGGCAGCCGTACCGGCGAAATCCTCGCCCAGATGGCGTGGGTTGTTGCCGTGGATCGCGCGGAGCATCAGGGACATCTCGGGCGGCGACTGAACGCATGCCTCGTAGAGATCGTGCCGATCGATCGTCACGGACCGGCACCGGCGGTCCCGCGCAGGTCGTAGCCGCAGTACGCGCAGTTTGAATTACCGGCATTCGGTCCGTGCGGTGTATTCATGCCATGCGGATCCATCTAATGAGTGTCTTGAGATTCGGCGGCTTGCCGTACATCAGCAGGCCAACACGGAAGACTTTGGCGGCGGCCTTCAGAATAATGTACGACGAGACGAGCGAGATCCCCAGCGAGACAAGAATCTGCCACGTCTCTGGGCGCTCGGTCGAGGCGATACGAACCATCATCATGAACGAGTTGACGGGCGGCAGAAAGCTGCACACCACCGCGAACGTCCCGCTCGGGTTCATCGCCACGGGCAGCCAGAGCAGGTAGGGGATCATGATGACAGCCATCACGGGGGTCATCAGACTCTGCGCCTCGCGCATCTCGTTCACTGCCGAGCCGACAGCCGCCATCATCGAGGCGATCTGCACGTACGCGAACAGGAAGAACAACACGAGCCAGACGAGCACCATCGGGTCGATCACGTCCGCCAGGGTCGCCATGAAGAGGCCCGCGATGCCCACGCTGCCGTAGACCAGCATGATGAGCCCGCCGACCATGAGCTGCCCGAGGATCTTGCCGGTCATCAGCTGCATGGGCGAAACCGCCGAGAGCAAGACCTCGACGACCCGGCTGGACTTCTCCTCGACCGTCGTCGTCAGCAGATACTGCCCGCCGATCATGACCGCCATCATCATGAGGATCATGAACCCGCCCGGCAGGAGCATGTTGAGCCCCTCGATCGAGTCTCGTTCTCCCTCTTCGGTGATCTCCTTGGTCTGCTCGGCCTCCACACGCGTGAGCGCGTTGACCTGATCCGGGCTCAGGCCCGCGTTCTCCAGCCTCGCCTCGCGGATCGATTCCGTGATCGCACGCCGA
>CAXBOF010000641.1:0-1780 GCA_963977205.1 uncultured Phycisphaera sp.
CAGTCATCCGCGTCTCCTTGCTGATCGGCCTTAGCATCGCCCGGCCGCCGCGTGATACGGAGCGCCCTTCTGTCGAGTTCACGTTCGATATCCTCGAGCGATGCGCCCCGCACGCTGGCGGCGACCTGCGCGAAGTACATCACATCGGCCGCCTCGTGCGCCGCCTCGGCTGGCGTAGCCGCATCGATCAACTCCCCCGCTTCCTCCAGCAGCTTGCTCCGCAATAGCTCCGCATCGCTGGCAAGACGCCGCGTGTACGAGCCCGCTGGGGCCTCACACAATCGTGTATCGACTGTTCGCTCAAGAGCCGCAACGCCCGAGAGCGATCCGAAACAAGTCTGGCTCCCGGTGTGGCAGAACCCGTCGCCGGCCTGCCTGACGCGAAACAAAAGACAGTCGCGATCGCAATCGACCCTGATACCCAGCAATTCTTGGGTGCAGCCCGAGCTTTCACCCTTCACCCAGAGCCCCCCGCGCGAACGTGAGTAGTACACGCCGCGACCGGTCTTGATCGCCTTGCGCACAGATTCCAGACTCGAGTACACAAGCCCGAGCACCCGGCCCGCCGCATCCGTTACCACCGTCGGCCAGAGCCCGTCATCCCGATCCGATCGCAAAGGCGCGCAGAAGCCCTCAGCCAGATCGAACGCGCCCGTGTACAACGCCATCCCGACCTGCGCATCGGCGCCGAGTGCATCAGTTTCCACCACATCATCAGGCGATCGCACCCCGCCGGCCACCGTGAGCTTCGCCTCCCCCGCAAGCGCCGTCAGCCCCTTGATCCGATCCAGCGGGAGACCCGTCATCCGCCCCTCGATTTCGACGAATGTCACCAGAAACCCGCCGACATAAGGCCGCAATTCTTTGATGCGCTCCTCGACCGTTCGGCCGGTCGCTTTGGTCCACCCCTCGGTCACGACCTCACCATCGCGCGCATCGAGCGCCGCGATGACCCGGTCTTTCGGCAACTGCTTCAAGACTGCAGGCGTTGCTGCAGTTCCCAGGATGACCTTCCGCGCCCCGGCATCGAGCCACTCGATCGCTGTCTGCACATCGCGGATGCCGCCGCCCACCCGGCACGGCACTCGGCTGACGATCTCGCGGATCACCTCTCGGTTGTCACCCGTGCCCAGCGCCGCGTCGAGATCGATCACCGCGACCTCGCCGACTCGTCCGAATCGCTCTGCTATCGGAACCGGATCACCAGCTTCAATGGCGAGCGTCTTCCCACCAACGAGTTGCACCGCCTGCCCGCCGCGTATATCAACCGATGGAACAATCACAGCCGCACCTCCTGCCCCGCGTGGCGGAGCGCTCGCTTGATGTCTTGTACTCGCGTGATGCCGTCGTGAAAGATCGAGGCCGCCAGCACCGCGTCGGCGCCCGCCTCGAACGCATCGACCATGTGCGCCGAAGTCGACGCACCACCCGACGCAATCACAGGCACACCGACGGCTCGGGTCACCTCGCCAAGCAGCGATAAGTCGTATCCCTCACCCACCCCGTCCTCGTCGAAACTGGTCAATAGGATCTCACCTGCGTCCAGTTCAACACCCTCTCTCGCCCACGCGACCGCATCGATCCCGGTGCGCCTGCTCCCCGATTGCGTCACCACTTCCCATTGATTGTGCCGTCCATCGCGGCGAGCCGCATCGATCGCAAGCACAACACACTGCCGACCCACCAACGCGGCGATCTCTGCGATCAGTCCCGGCCGATCGACGGCCGCGGTATTCACCCCGACCTTGTCCGCGCCCGCTTCCAAGAGCCGAACCGCATC
>CAXBOF010000642.1:0-1769 GCA_963977205.1 uncultured Phycisphaera sp.
ACTCGGCGGGGCCGTGCCATCGGCCACCATGATCGGCTCGATCCGAAGTTGGGTCATCGTCTGATCTTGCTGGAGGATGCGCGTTGCGGAGTACTCGGCTGTGCTGCCTCCCTCTGAGATGCCCGCGACGGCGAGATCGAATGAGATCGGCGCGATCGAGGTCCACTGCGGGAAGTTGGTCTGGTCGGGCACTGGGATCTTGATCTGCACCCACGCCCTCGAGTTCGTTTCGTCGAGGGTGACGCCCTGCGCTGCTGAGTGGGCGCAGGCGAGCAAGCCGAACGCTGCTGCGGTCGCGAGTGAGCGGTGCAATTTCATCTTTGGTATCCCCAGTCGGCAAGAAGAGGCCGATCGGTGAGTTTACTGGGGCGAAGCGAGTTCGCACAATGGGGATTCGGCGTCGGGCGAAAGGAAAGTTGTTGAGAGAGCCTTATTTGGGGCTTCGGTCTGCGAACGGAATACGAGCAGGATCAGGAGCGGCGCTTGTTTGCGGCTTACCTGACGTTGCGTTTGCGGCCGACGGGTGCGAGTGGTTTTTTGTCGCACTTGACGATGAAGTCGTGGAGTTCGCGGACGGCGGGGCTTTCTTCGATGTGCTCGGCGAGGGCGGCGACGAGTTCTTTGCGTTGCAGGTTTTGGCGCATGATCTTGGAGAAGACGAAGCGGAGTTTATTGATTTCTTCGGCCGAGAAGCCGTTGCGGCGGAGTCCGACGAGGTTGAGGCCGACGATTTCGTTGCGGTCGATGGCCATGAGAAATGGCGGGATGTCGGTGGTGACGACCGAGGCGCCGGAGAACATGCAGAGACGTCCGATGCGGCAGTTTTGGTGGACGAGTGAGCCGCCTGCGAGTGTGACGCGGTCTTCGACGATGACGTGGCCTGCGAGTGCGGTGTTGTTGACGATGACGCATCGGTCGCCGACGGTGGTGTCGTGGCCGACGTGGCTGTTGACCATGAGGAAGACGCCGTCGCCGAGGGTTGTTGGTTTTTCGAGGCTTGAGGCGGCGTGGACGGTTGCGTGTTCGCGGATGATGCAGTTGTCGCCGAGGACGACGCCGGCGGTTGGTGCGCCGGGGAGGAACTTGTAGTCCTGCGGTTCGAAGCCGATGATGGCACCGGGGTAGAAGATGGAGCCGGCGCCGATGCGTGCGGGGCCTTTGATGCTGACGCGTTCGAGGAGCTGGACGCCCGGGCCGAGGGTGATGCTTCCGCGGAGGATGCAGGAGGGGCCGATCTTGACGTCGTCGGCGAGGTTGATGTCGCCGTCGAGGATTGCGGTGGGGGGGATTTCAGGCATGGCGAATTCTAGGTGGTCCGGGTTGGAGTACAAGATGGGGATGACGAGTGCGATCAAGCTTGGGGCGGAGGATGCCGGGCGGTACTGGGCGATCCGCCAGGCGATGCTTGAGGAGACGCCCTGGGCGTTTGGATCTGATCCGGAGTCGGACAACGCCCGTGACCACGGTTCGTTTGCCAAGAGGCTTGGCAAGCCTTTCTCGGCGATATTGGCGACCGCGGATGGGGCGGGCGAGCTGACCTCGGTTGCGGGGTTGATTCGGAGGCCACGCAGGAAGTTGTGGCACCGGGCGGAGATCTGGGGGGTGTATGTGCGGCCGGAGTGTCGGCGGCGGGGGTTGGGAGCGGTCGTTGTGCGGGCGGCGATTGAGGAGGGGCTGAGCTGGGCTGGGGTGGATTCGATCGCGCTCTCGGTGAGCGAGCGTTCGGATGCGGATCGGTTGTATCGGCGGCTGGGGTTTGAGGCGTGGGG
>CAXBOF010000643.1:0-1769 GCA_963977205.1 uncultured Phycisphaera sp.
GTTGGTACAGGCTCTTGGCGTAGACCTTGGCGAGCGCATCGGGCCTGGCATCGGTGAGGGGCATGGTGGGCTCCTTTGTGCTCTTTAGCGGCCGGCGGCGGCGAGTTCGGTGACGGCTTCATCGACCAGACGCTGCTGATCTGTGGCGTTGAGTTCGCGGGAAAGGATCTTGCCTGCAACGCTCGTGGCGAGGTTGGCCGCTTCGTTGTAGATCTCGCTGACGGCGGCCTTCTTGGCCGACTCGATCTCGCGCTTGGCCTTCTCTCTCATTCCCGAGAGCTCGACGTCGGCTTTGGCTTTGATCTCGGCCGAGAGCTTCTGCTGATCAGCGCGGGCCTGGTCGAGCATCTGCTGCGCCTCGGCGCGGGCCTCGCTGAGTGATTTCTCGTATGACTCGAGCGCATCCTTGGCCTGCCTGCGTGCGTTCTCGGCGGCCTCGATCTCGCCCTTGATCTTGGAGGCACGCTCGTCGAGGCCCTTGCTGATCGTGGGCCAGACCTTGGCGCCGAGCACACCGGCTACAACCAGGAAGACGATGACGGCGGTGATGCCCGTCACGACGCCCTGCTTGACGCTCGGGATGGCGCCGACGGGCTCATGCGAGGCGTGAGCGCCGTGCGTGTCGTCGCTGTGAGCGTCAACAGCGTGCGAGTCCAGGGCGTGTGTCTCCTGCTCGTGGCCTTCCTGGGCGTGAGCGAGGGACGCCGGGACGGCGATAGTCAGGCCGATGGAGAGTTGAAGGAATCGGTCGCGGGCCATTCGTGGTCTCCGGGTTCTTGCGTCGGGCCTCCGGGCCCGGGTGAGTATTTCGGACAAAGCCGCCCCGCGCCGGGTTGGGCGCGGGGCAGAGAAGTACTGATTGCCGGATCAGGCGAGGAAGCCGACGGCGACGGCGAAGAGGGTCGCACCTTCGATAAGGGCGGCCGCGAGGATCATGTTGATCTGGATCTTGCCGGCGGCCTCGGGCTGACGGGCGATCGACTCAACGGCGGCTTTGCCGACGAGGCCGATGCCAAGGCCACCACCGACGACAGCCAGGCCGGCGCCCAGAACGGCAAGGCCCTTGCCCGTGCCGGTGACGGCGGCATCCTGTGCCAGCACCGCGCTCGCGGGGATGGTCATGGCAGCGGTGAAGAGGGCGTTACGTGCGATCTTCTTGAGGTTCATTCTGCGTTTCCTTTCAGCGCCCCGTTTGGGGCAGAGTTCTGCGCGGGAGGTGTGACATGCTTGCTCGTGGCAAGCGCGGCCCGTTATTCACGCGTGGGCGTGCTCGTGGTCGCTGGCGTGGTCGTGCCCGTGCTCGTGACCATGCTCGTCGTGGTGATCCATAAGGGAGATAAACACTGCGGTGAGGAACATGAAGATGAACGCCTGGAGGAAGGCGACGAAGAGCTCGAGAATCATGATCGCAAACGCGCCCAGGAACGAGACGACCGTCACCGGCCCCTTGATCACAAAGGCCTCGTTCCAGACCACGCCCACAAAGCCGATCAGCGTCGCAAGCAGGATGTGACCGGCGGTCATGTTCGCAAACAAACGGATGGCAAGCGCCACCGGCTTGATGACGATCTGGCCCATGAACTCGAGGATGAAGATCATCCAGGCGACGAAGATCGGGGCCCCGCCGGTCATGTGACCGAAGTAGCCCTTGATCCCAAGCCGGGAGATCGCGGCCGCGTTGAACATGATTGCGGCGACCACTGCCAGCACGCCCGTGACCCAGATGTTCTGCGTCGCGGTGCCGCCGACGGGTGTCATGTGTCCTTCAC
>CAXBOF010000644.1:0-1758 GCA_963977205.1 uncultured Phycisphaera sp.
GAAGACGAACCCTACATCGGCCTCCTCTTCGGCAGCGCGGCTCAGTAAGCCCCCCACCACGCCGCCACAAACCACTCCCCCACTCCACTCCCCAAACGAGCCCCTCGCGTGAGCGAGGGGGCCAAGCATCAAAAAAGGAGCCGCGGGCGTAAGCACGCGGAAGGCTCTTGGGAACCAATCCCAACCCCCTGCGTCCAACCCAGAACCATGAAAGCCATCACACTCGTTTTCGCTCTGTTCACAAGCCACACCGCCGCTCAAGCATCGTTCGTGACGATCGGAGATCTGCCCGGTGGGTTTCACACGAGTTATGCGAGAGGCGTATCAAGTGATGGAAGCGTTGTCACCGGGCTCTCATACGCAACGGGCGGCGCCCTTGCGTTCCGTTGGGATCAAGAGTCTGGTATGGAGGCGCTGCCTGTCTTGCCGGGAACGGCCGGCTACCAAGGAGGAACCGTTTCTCCAAACGGCAAGTACATTACCGGCACCCACGGGTTTCCGAGCCAACAGGGACAGAACGGATTCGTTTGGTCCGAAGAGACCGGCACGGTCTCGATTGGCTCGTTGCCCGGCGGCAGGAACATGTCGAGTCTCGGAGGTATCACCGACGAAGGCGTCTCAGTCGGGCGGAGCGATTTTGATCTCACATCAACGGGACATTCACTCTATCGCGCCGTCAAATGGACACCGCAGGGTGGACTGGAAGAACTACCGCTGCCATCGCCAACAGATATACAGTACCAAAGCTGGGCAAGTTATATTCTCGATGATGGGCGTATCTTCGGATCTTCAAACTCAGGGAAGTGGCTCTACTCAGAGAAAACCGGGTTCGAGATGCTTCCGGTGAGCAGCTATATGAACACCATCAATTCATCTGGTGATTTTATAATCGGAACAATGCTGGACAGCACATCGCCGATCCCGCACCGCGCGAGATACTGGACGCCCGACACGGGCGAGGTTTCCCTCACGCCATATGGTGACGACTACGCATCACGAGCACTGTTCATGAGCGACGATGGTTCAATCATCATCGGCCAAGGAACTCAAGGTTGGCAGGTGTGGATCGACCAGGGATCGCCGGTTCTATTCGACGATTTTGTTGCAGATATTGGCGTCGATCTCGACGGCTGGTACATTGACGGTATTTTCGGCATATCTGGCGATGGGAGCAAAATCTATGGCTCTGCTATAGATAATACCGGGAATAATATTGAAGGCTTTGTGCTCACGATTCCGGCACCGGCATCCGCGAGCGTGCTCGCGCTAGGAGTGCTTGCATTCAGGCGCAAACGCTGACCTACTCCCCCACCCCTAACTCCCTCACCAACCCGTCAAAGTGATCAATCCCATAAAACTCGATCACCAGCTTCCCCTTGGTGCCCTGCTTGTTCGTCTGGATCTTCACCTTCGTACCGAGCCGATCGCCGAGTCGCCGTTCGAGATCCGCGTGCCCCGCGCCCCGCCGTTCCGGCTCGGGAAGGCCCGATGGGATCGCCCGCTGCGTTGACAGGCGACACTGGCGCTCCAGCTCGCGGACCGACCACTGGTGCTTGGCCGCCCCGATCGCAAGGTCCACGCGCCGCTTGGAGTCGACGATGCCCAGAAGCGCCTTGCCATGACCCGCGCCCAGTTCGCCCGCGACGATCAGCGTGCGGATCTCGTCCTCCAGTTCGGTCAGCCGCATCAGGTTGGCCACACTCGAGCGGTCCATGCCGAGCTTGTCAGCCACTTCCTGCTGCGTCAGCCCGAACCGCC
>CAXBOF010000645.1:0-1751 GCA_963977205.1 uncultured Phycisphaera sp.
CGTCACCGAGCCGCTCCCGCCGCCGGCAACCGTACCCGTCACCGGCCCCGCCGAGCCGTTGAGCAGCACCGTGTGCTCAGCGCCGACGTCGATGCTGACCGAGTAATCCGCCGGATCACCCGTCGGGTTATTGATATTGATCTGGAACGTCTCATCGTTGAACGGCCCACCGACCGTACCGACGTGCGTGATGCTCCCGTTGGGCGTGAACTGCAGACCAAGCTCGGGAATCGAACCCGCAAACGTCGTCGTCTTGCTGATCTCTTCCCACGTCGGGCAGCCAGAGTCCGGGCACTGATTGCTGAGCAGGCACCCGCCCGGCCCGGACACATAATCCGTGTTGCCGCGCACCAGTATGCCCTCGATCACGCCGGTCGTGCGGTTGAGAACCATCGATCCAGAGTTGCCGCCATAAGCATCGACATTGGCCATGAAGTAGGGCGTCGTCCCGTTGGCATCCTTGACCTCGCCGCCGGCCTCGATTTTCTTGGGCAACACCGCCGGGTGCCCGATCATCACCAGCGGATCGCCGACCGAGACACTCCCCGTTCGCCGCACCGGCAAGGGCGTCCGCCCGGCAACCATGCGGTCGACCCGGCACACCGAGTGGTCCTCGCCGCCGCCGAGCGAATAGTCCACAACCTGCGTCAGGAAGTACACGTTGTCCGCAGGGATGATGACCTCAGGATCCGCCCCGGACCCCGTGCCCGCAGCCTGCTGATCGAAGCCGAACACAAACGCGATATCGCCCACATCGCTCGGGCTCACGCAGTGACCGGCTGTCACAACCAGATCCGAACCAACCAAAAAGCCCGAGCAGAAGCCCAGACGCATCTGGTTGTAGAAAGGCTCGTTCGTGCAAGCCGCGGTCCATCGGCCAGTATTGAGCGTGAACGTCCCGTTGCCGTTGTCTGTCAACTCGGAGACATCGCAAACCGCAACGCCCGCCTGTGCCAAACCCAGCAGGAACGGATCGGTCACCTCGTAGACATCTTCGCGATCGTCCGAACCATAAATAATGCGGTCCTGATTGCCCGTGTACCGCGCCTGGTGGTATGTGTCGTTCGCCATCTCACGGCGGACATCCACCGGCATCTGGTTCTTGAAATCCTCTTCCTTGAGCCCCTGCTGCGCAGCCGCAGCACCGGCCATGACGGCAAGCAAAGCCGCCGACACAATCTGATTCTGTTTCATGTATTTCTGCCTCTCGAGAATTCGAGGGGTTCGCACCCTGCTCCCCCACACACCCACTCAGGCTAACGGATCGTGTAATTTCCGACAAGAACCGCGCCCAGATCACGCCGCACCACCCCGAACGAAAGGTGAATGCCGCCCCCCGGCGCTCGGTTCTCGGATGTCAGCAATCAGTCGTGGTCGTGACCAAAGTGAGGATCCGACGCATCCCGGCCCAGTACATCTTGCCCGGCCTCGCCCTTGTCATGCGACCCATGATCGTGCAGGCCGTGGTTGTGCCCCTCGAAATACCCGAGCAGCATCGCCACCCCAACCCCAAGCCCCAAAGCCCCCGTCAAGAGCGCCCGGTGGTGTGAGTGGAACTGCACCTCGGGCATAAGGTCCGCAAGGGCCACGCAGACGAACGCACCGGCGCAGAACGCCATCGCTACGCCCGCAACCTCCGACCCGAGTTCGCCCGCGCCCGCGAACCCGAGGTACGCCCCCCACGCCGCGATCGGCGCCACGAGCGCATAGATCAGATTGATCTTCCGCCGCCGCTGGGCGCTGCCCTCCAT
>CAXBOF010000646.1:0-1750 GCA_963977205.1 uncultured Phycisphaera sp.
ATGCAGATCTCGGCCCGTGCCGAGGGGTACCGGGGGATGACCAAGCGTGTGCCGATCGGTGTGTGCTCGTTTATTACGCCGTTCAATTTCCCGCTGAATCTCGTGGCGCACAAGGTGGCCCCGGCGATCGCGAGCGGGTGCCCGTTCGTGCTCAAGCCCGCGTCGAAGACACCGATCGGGGCGCTGATCATCGGTGAGATTCTGGCCGAGACGGATCTGCCATTGGGTGCGTTCTCGATCCTGCCGTGCAGGAGCAAAGATGCCGGGGCGCTCGTGTCGGACGAACGCATAAGGCACCTGAGTTTCACCGGTTCGGACAAGGTTGGCAAGAGTTTGATTCGAGAGGCGGGTCTGAAGCGCGTGACGCTTGAGCTCGGCGGCAATGCGGCGTGCATTGTGGATGCGTCTGCAGATATCAAAACCGCGGTCGAGCGGGTCGTTTTTGGCGGGTATTACCAGTCGGGGCAGAGCTGCGTGAGTGTGCAGCGGGTACTTGTGCATGCGTCCGTGTACGACCAGTTCAAGAAACTGCTTACGGAGAAAGTTAAGGGGCTCAAGAGCGGCGACCCGACCGATCGGGAGACGTTCATCGGGCCGATGATTGACGAGAAAGCTGCCGCGCGGGTGGAGGACTGGGTTAAAGAGGCTGTCAACGCGGGCGCCAAGCTGCTAGCGGGTGGGACTCGGTCCGGGGCTGTACATGAGGCAACGCTGCTGGAGGATGTACCACGTGACGCGAAACTCTGGCGTGAGGAGGTCTTCGGGCCGGTGTTGGTGCTTGGCCGGTTCGAGGACTTTGACGAGGCGCTCGTTGAGGTCAATGACAGTCGGTTTGGATTGCAGGCCGGGGTGTTCACGGACAGCGTTGGGCACATGCACAGGGCATGGGATCGGCTCAGGGTTGGTGGCGTGATCATCAACGATGTGCCCTCGTTCCGGGTCGATCACATGCCGTATGGCGGCGTGAAGGATTCGGGGATTGGGCGCGAGGGCGTGCGGTCGGCGATCGAGGACATGACCGAGGTGCGGCTCATGGTCGTGCGCGATCAGCAGCGGGTTTGAGCGGGTCGTTTAGCGTTTGCCGTAGAGGTGCTTGAGTGCTTCGGGGAATCGCTCGGCCCAGGCGGGTTCGTTGTGGACGTGGCCTTGGCCGACGAGGATGGCTGCGCGGCTGCCGGATGTTGAGGCCTTGGCTGCGAGACTCTCGATGGCTGCGACGTATCGCTCGTTGAGTTTCTGGGCTTCGTCTGATGTGCCGGCCTCTTGGCTTCCGACGCCGAGGTAGACGGTCTTTGGCCAGTTGAACGAGCCGCCGGCGAAGAGGCTCATCATGTAGCCGTTCTTGCTCAGGACTGAGGGGCTCTCGACGATGGCGGCCCCAAAGAGGTCGGGCCTTTGGCTGGCGGCGTAGAGCGAGATGATGCCGCCGAAGCTCGCGCCGCCGATGGCGGTGTCTTCGGGTCCGGATTTGACCCGGAATGCGCGTTCGACGCGGGGCATGACGGAGGTTTCAAGCCACGTCACGAATTCGTCCGCCGAGGGCTGGACGCCGTCGATGAGTTCAGCTGGGAGGTATTCGTCGGCTCGGCTGAAACCCGAGTGAGGGATGCCGACGATGATGACGGGCTCGATCTCGCCTGACTCGATGAGCCGCGTTGCGGTTTCGTCGGCGTGCCATTCGCCGGGTGTTGCGGGCTGCTGGATGAAGACGTTCTGGCCGTCCATCAGGTAGAGCACGGAGTAGTCTCGG
>CAXBOF010000647.1:0-1747 GCA_963977205.1 uncultured Phycisphaera sp.
GCTCGACAAAGAGCGCGTTGACCCGCCGGTATCCCCGCCACGCATCCTGAGAAAATTCAGGCTGACGCAGACGGTCGTGAAACAAGGGCCAGAGCACACCATTGGAAATCTTTGTGTAGTACTGCTCGAAATCTAACTTGCTGATGGCGACCTCATCAAGAATGATCCCGTCAACCTTTAGGTTGGTCGTGCGATCAGAGACAATGCACGAGCCGCCCCACCCGATCCATCGCCCCTGGCGTTTCTGCAAAACAGGTACCAATGCACTGACCAGCCCGCCTGGGCTAAGCTCCCATTTATTGTCCGCATTGCGATGAACGGGAAGCCTATTTGCCACAATGGTGAGGCTATTCCGGTCGGCCTGCGAAAGCGGCGGCTCGGTATCTTCGGTAACACATCGGACAGTTGCAGTGGTCACGGTCAAACTCGCGCACGAAGTGTATTGCCTTAAAATGCCCGTTTGCTCGAGCTGCAAACAAGGAACACTTGTAAGTATGGCTCTCTCAAATGAGATCGCTATGACAGACGTGTGACACTTCTTTCACACAACTGCCACGCCGCCTGGCATACAAAAATCACACATGAACGCTTGCTCAGCTCCGCCGTTTCTGGGTGGATGTACTTCCGGAATGACACATGTCTGGAATGCGAGCTCCATAGGTAAATGCGAATTCATCATCTCATCACGAATAACTCAGACCGACTCGCGATTGTACAAAGTGCAGTGCGGAACCGATTGCGTGGCCAACTGGCCCCGCTCCAACAACGCGGAGACCAGGCCCATGCAAGCAGGCGCAGAAGTTCAGTCGAAAGGATCACTCCTCGCGAGATTTAGTGCGACACGGCAGATGACCGAAGCGATTGTTGCTCATCTCGAACCCGAAGACACGGTCGTTCAGTCGATGCCCGATGCGAGCCCGGTCAAATGGCATCTCGCCCATACGGCCTGGTTCTTTGAGCGGTTTGTGCTCCGTGAGTTCCACAAGGGCTACGCGCCTAAAAACACGACGTACGACTACCTCTTCAATTTATACTACAACACCGTCGGGCCACAGCACTGCCGACCTCGGCGTGGACAGCTCTCTCGTCCAACACTCCAGGAAGTGATCGACTACCGGCACCATGTCGATGAGAACATCCATTCACTCCTTGAGAACGATCCATCACCAAGTCTGTTCGATGTCCTCGAAATCGGTCTCCAGCATGAGATGCAGCATCAGGAACTGATCATCACAGATCTCAAGCACGCCCTGTCTTCCAATCCGCTGCTTCCAGCACCCTTTGCATCATATGAAGAAGCGAGCGAGTCGCACGGTCTGCGAAAGCACTCCTGGCAGCGATTTGATGGCGGCGTCTCCTCTCTGGGCGCGAGCTCGGGTGAAGAATTCCGATACGACAATGAGATGCCACGACATCGCGTCTTTGTTGAGCCGTTTGAAATAGCGCATCGGCCTGTCTCAAACGCCGAGTATCTGGAGTTCGTCAGCGATGGCGGCTACTCCAGGCCAGAACTGTGGCTCTCGCTCGGCTGGGCAACAGTCCAGGATGAGCAGTGGCGCTGCCCGCTCTATTGGTTTCTGAAAGATGGCCAGTGGCACCAGTACACACTCCATCAGGGCGCGGTGCCATTGCGCGCTGAGGAGCCTGTCTGCCATCTCTCGTACTTTGAATCCGACGCCTACGCACGCTGGGCAGGGGCGCGCTTGCCGACTGAAGCCGAGTGGGAGCTCGCTGCTGCCGACATTCC
>CAXBOF010000648.1:0-1743 GCA_963977205.1 uncultured Phycisphaera sp.
CTCCGCCTTCTTTGCAGACCCCCTCAGTCAGCTGCGCTGACAGCTCCCCCGTCGGCGACGGGGGAGCGGGAAATCACGCACGTTTCGTCATCCGCGTTTCGGGCAGCGGGTTTTTGTACAACATGGTCCGCATCATCGCCGGCACACTCATGGAGGTCGGTCGCGGCAAGATCGAGCCGGGCGAGATCGAAACGATCATCGCCAGCGGCGACCGGAAACAGGCCGGGCCGACACTGCCGCCACAGGGGTTGAGGCTGGAGTGGGTGCGGTATGACTAAATGGGCGCACCGAGCACTTGTCCGTGTTGCAGCCGTTTTGTCTGTCTTGTTGCTCTGCGTGTACGCCGTTTCTTTTTGGTATTACCCAGTCTATGAGACGCCAATCTCACGTGCTGGTACGCAAGGTCGTGCAACGCTTATTAATGGATCCTTGTGGCTTGCAAGTCACAAGCTGTGGTCACCCGAATTGTCTGCTGGGCAAGACTTGTACTTTGTGCCTTACAACTTCGCAGAACCGCCCGAAAGTGCCACTCTTTGGATAACGAGCGTATGGCGTGGAGGCTCGACAATGAGTACCCACACTGCGCGAGGCCTTCCTCTCTGGCCGGCTGTGGTTATCAGTTTGGGCGTCCTCACCTTCCAAGTTATTCATCTGCTCCGACGCTCTCGAATCGGTAGGTGCCTTTGCGGCTACTCCCTCACCGGTCTCACCACAAACACCTGCCCCGAGTGCGGGCGTACGCTCAAGAATCCATGTACCAGCTCACCACCCAACGCCTGATCATCCGCGAGCCTCTCGTAGGCGATGCCGAGCTTCTGATGCCGATGTTCAGCGATCCCGCTGCGATGCGATACATCGGTGACGGCTCGACGCGGGATTTGGAAACAGTGCAGGCCTCGATCCGTAAACGCATCGCTTACTTCGAAAAAACTGGGACGACGCTCTTTACCGTGATCGTCCGGGACTCGGGCGAGGTCATCGGAGACTGCGGCATCTTTCCCTACAACTGGGAAGGGCCCGAGCTCGAACTGGCCTACCGCTACCGCCAGTCGGCGTGGGGCAGGGGCTACGCCAAGGAGGCGGGGCGTGCCGTGGTGGAGGCCGCCTGGCGGGATACCGATGTCACGGAACTGCTGGGCGTTACCGACCTGCGGAACCACGCCTCGCAGCGCGTGCTGGCGGGGCTTGGCTTCGAGGACCTCGGCACGATCGATCAGTATTACAACGAGACCCTGCGCCACTTCCGTCTTGTTCGCCCCCAATGATGCTTTCGTGCCCCTCAAGATCCTGCACATCTCGACACGCTTGATCCTCGGCGGGAGCCAGGAGAACACGGTCCTGTCGTGCGAGGGGCAGGCGCGACTCGGGCACGACGTCCACCTGGCCTACGGCCCGATCTTCGGCCCCGAGGGCTCGATGCTCGACCGCGTGCAGAACTTCCGCACCGACGACGGCCGCGGCATCACCACGCACGAACTGCCCAACATGGTCCGCCAGATCAGCCCGCTCAAAGATCACTTCTGCTTCCACCACGATCTCAAGCGGCTCATCCGTGAGATCCGCCCCGATGTCGTACACACACACTCGTCCAAGGCCGGCATCCTCGGCAGATGGGCGGCTTGGTCTGGTGTGAAAGGATTTCGACCCGCGGTCATCCACACCATCCACGGCCCACCATTCATGCCCATCGAAGGCGGCGGCCTTTCTCGCGCCAAAATCCGCATCAAGAACAAAATCTACAAG
>CAXBOF010000649.1:0-1743 GCA_963977205.1 uncultured Phycisphaera sp.
TCGTCGGTCCGGCCCTCGATTCCGCGGACGACGTGGACCTCGGCCCCGAGGGCGGCGACCTCGGCGGCACACTCGTCGCCACCGGCACGCCGGAGGATGTGGCGAAGAACAAGGCGAGTCATACGGGAGCGTATTTGAAGGGGATGCTGGGTTAGACTAGTGCAATTCTTTCACACTTGCAGGGCACCTTCAATTGGCACAAAACGTTCGCACAAAGCTAGCGCACTATGTCATACGTTGTGCTGAATTTGTCGTTGGCCTCACCACAATAGTGCTTGGATGCGCGATGCTGTATGCGTTGGCGTTGATTGCCCGAATACCAAATACAGACATCTGGCAAGCGATCGGCGTAAGCGTTGCTGTCTTTCTCTATTCGTGCGTGGTCGAGCTGTTGATTCTCGAAGGAGTTCAACACGCAGTAGGACAAATGAGCCGTATCACAAAATTGATCGGACGTTCAAAGTTTGTATTGTTTTGCGGGATAGTTGCTACAAGCCTTATCATCGCGATTGTAACGCTCATCATTCTGATTCCGTAGACGACAACTCCGCCACACTCTTTGACCCATACCACCCGTGCAGCGTCCACTCGCCATCGAGTTCGCCGGCGATCTCTTTCGCCGCTTCTTCGTTCTCGGCGTCGAGCCAGAGGAGGATCTCATCGGATTCGTCCTCGCCCGAGCCGTGGAGGCGGGCGGCGATCAGGACGCCCTCGGCCTCGTTCGCTTCTTCGTAGAGCTTCTCATCGAACGGGGCCGAGGCGAGCAAGTATGCGCGGGCGTTTGAGCCGGGGGGCGCGTTCTCGCCCTGTTCTTCGAGGGCTTTCATGTCGAGCTCGTGGAGCTTGGTCAGCGGCTCATCGGTCGTCAGAAGATGCGGCGTCAGCTTGAATACGCCGGCCTTGGTGGTTGGATCGGTATCGGCAAAGACCATCCCTTGCTCAATCGTGGCTGCATCGAAAACGAACAGGCCGCGATGGTCGGGATCGGCCAGCGGCGGGCCGAAGGGGCCCGCGATGAGCAGATCCCCCGCCACCGCCATGCGCTTCATGTTCGAGAAATGCCCGCCGAAGGCCTCACGCTGCTCGTCGGGTGTGAGGTCGGCTGCATCGCCCGTCATAATGAAGACAAAGACGTAGTCGCGGGGCTCTGCTTTGGTGGCTTTAGGCTCATCCTGAGCCATGGCGGGCACTCCGAGCAATACCATGAAAGCGGCGAGAATGATGCGTGCAGTATTCATGACCCGAGTATACAGATGACAGGCCCAGGCGGAGCACTATGGCAAACAACATCATCTCAACGCGCGTTGCCCAGTGCCGATCGGGCGAGCATCCGCTGCTGCTGGCAGAGCTGCCCTCGGGCTATGCGGTCATGAACGACAACCAGCCCGAGGCGATCGCCGGCTGCTGCGTGCTGCTGCCCGACCCGGTTGTGCCGAGCATCAACGATCTTGATGCAAATAAGCGGGCACAGTTCATGGCCGACTTTGTGCTGCTGGGCGATGCGGTCCTGGCGGCGACGTGCGCCGAGCGGATCAACTATCTGATCCTGTGCAACATGGCGCCCGAACTGCACGCGCATGTGATCCCCCGCTTTGCGCGCGAAGACCCGGCGAAACGCCCGCTCGGGCCGTTCGAGGCGTATGACTTTGGCTCTGCCCCAAAGTGCGAGCCGGATGGTGCTCATCGCGAGTTGCTGAGTCGGCTGCGGGCGGAGATCCAGTCCCGGCTCGGTGCGCGGTAGAC
>CAXBOF010000650.1:0-1742 GCA_963977205.1 uncultured Phycisphaera sp.
CCGGTGGGTGTGCTGTTCGGCGTGAGTGTGCTGGATGCGTATCGTAAGCGTGGCGTGCAGCAGGCGCTGATCCTGCACCGCGTCAGAGGGGCGCAGGCAAGAGGAGCAAAGATCGCGGTCATCCATTCGCTGCCGGGCGCTTCGACGGACCGCAACTCGATGCGGCTCGGCTTTGGGCCTTGCTACTCGAAAGCAATCATGGCCAAAAAGGGCGAGGGATTGATGCCCTCGCCCTGAGTGATTACAGGTTTGATATGGATTCGTTGATCAGGCCGTGGAAACATGCTCGGCGTCAAAGTGCTTGAATGTGTCCTTGACGGTTGATTCGCGATCCTTGTCGTCGCACTCGACACCGACCATCACTTGTCCCTTCCCGATCGCGTCTTCGTAGTGTTTGACTTCGTGCTCGGGGATCGCAGCTCCGATCAAGCCGCCGAGCACGCCGCCACCGGCGGCACCGGCACCAGCGCCTGCGAGTGCTGCCACGAGTGGCCCTGCTGCGAGCACACCTACGCCGCCTGTTGCGACCGCGCCGACTGCGGTGAGTCCCGCGACAAGGGCTGTGACGGCTCCGCCGCCGGCTGCACCAATAGCGGCACCTTCGGCGAGCTTCGAGTGCGAATCGATGGTGAACGCATCACGGTCGACGCCATCGGAGGTGATAAGTGAGATCTGGCTGGGCGTGAACCCGCGAGCCTCAATCGTCTGGACAGCCTGCGCGGCCTTGTTCGGGGTGTCGAAGATTCCGGTGATGACCTTGCTCATTTCAATTCTCCATAATCCTGGTTTGGTTCTATCACAGTCTCATTTGTACTGGTCGAATCAAACAGAACCGTGAAGGGGGAATAAGAAGGCCTTCATTAGGTCGAAAAACTTGGTGATTTACAAATGCGGACACAACTGCAAATCGCATAGCGCCTCTGGAGTACCTGAGAGTGGGGGTGATGCATTCGTCTTAGAAACCGAAAAAACTGCGTCCGCCTGGTAAAGACAATATGACTGTAAAGATAATCGCCATGATCATGATGAAGATGAGTAGATTCAGCGGCGTGATGAACTTCCACTCAGCGAGCTTGATCTTCTCGCGTTCGGGTCTGCGGTTGACCTCGGCGATGGTCTCGTCGCCCGCGGATCCGACATCCACCTCGTCCCAATCCAGATCCACCGATTCCTCGCGGTTGGACTTGATGAGCTGACGCGCCCGGTCGAGGTCCTCGCGTTGCACGTGGACGAGGTACGGGTTGATGATCCGCGGCGCATCCCACTGGAGCGTCTGGTTGGCGGTGTCGAACACGAACGCCTCGACGCCCGATTCGCGCAGCATCGAGGCGATGATGTGCGCCTCGGCGGGGCCGGCGGCGTCGGTGACGGGGACGAGATCTTGCGGCGAGGCCATTCGGGCAGTGTACCATTTCCCCATGTGCGGGCGATACGCGTATTTCTACCTCCGGAACCAGCTGGAACAGATCCTCGGCACGGGCACCGAGGCCGCTGGGGCGTTCGAGAACGAGATCGGCGCCAACTACAACGTCGGTCCGATGCAGGAAGTCCCGATTCTCACGATCAATGACGGGCGATTGCAGCTGACGAGGAAGGTCTGGGGGCTCGTGCCGAGCTGGGCCAATGACCCGGCGGTGGGCGTGAAAATGTTCAACGCGCGGAGCGAGACGGTCCGCGAGAAGCCGGCCTACCGCGAGGCGTTCGAGAAGCGCCGATGCGTCGTGCCGATCAGCGGGTTCTAC
>CAXBOF010000651.1:0-1741 GCA_963977205.1 uncultured Phycisphaera sp.
TGAAGATGGCAGCACACGCGACGTGCCCGTATCCGATCTCCACCACGGCGACCGAGTCCTGGTGAAACCCGGCGAGAAGATCCCCACAGACGGGCTGATCGTCGATGGACGCTCGACCATCAACGAGGCGATGCTCACTGGCGAGAGCAAGCCTGCCGAGAAGGGAGAGGGAGACGAAGTCATCGGGGGTGCGATCAACGGTGAATCGGCCTTCACTATGGAGGTCCGACGCACTGGGGGCGAGACCTATCTCGCTCAGGTCATTGAGATGGTCCGCGCGGCCCAAGAGTCGAAGTCCAAGACGCAGGACTTGGCCAACCGCGCGGCACTCTGGCTCACTGTGATCGCGATCACAGTAGGCTCTGCCACGCTCGTGACGTGGCTTCTCATCGGTAAGCCGTTCGACTTCTCACTTGAGCGTGCGGTGACCGTCATGATCATCGCGTGCCCTCATGCGTTGGGCTTGGCGGTCCCACTCGTCGTTGCTGTCTCGACGTCGATCTCGGCCGGAAACGGCCTTCTCATCCGCGATCGCACCGCTTTCGAGAGAGGCAAAGACCTTGACGCCATCGTCTTCGACAAGACCGGCACGCTCACAGAAGGCAGATTCGGCGTCACCGACATCATCTCACTGGGCGAGCGGTCCAAAGAGGACCTACTTCGCCTCGCGGCGAGTCTTGAGAGTCAGTCAGAGCACCCCATCGCTGAAGGTGTCGTGCGTGGTGCCCGGGAACGGAAAGTCGAGTTCCCCGCGCCATCAGAGTTCAGAGCCATCCCCGGCCGCGGAGCCGAGGCGGTCGTCGACGGCACTCGTCTCCGGATCGTCAGCCCGGGCTACCTCCGTGAGCATGACATGGCCGTCACCGACGAGCGGGTACGCACCGTCGCCGATCAGGGTAAGACCGTCGTTTACCTGATTATCGACGGGGCTGTCGAGGGAGCCATCGCGCTTGCAGACATCATCAGACCGGAGTCACGCGAGGCGCTCGAACGGCTCAAAGCCATGGGCATCCAGGTAATGATGCTCACCGGTGACGCCGAGGCCGTGGCGAAATGGGTCTCTGAGGAACTCGGACTCGATGACTACTTCGCCGAAGTTCTTCCAGACCAGAAGGCATCCAAGATCAAGGAAGTGCAGTCGCGTGGCCTCGTGGTCGCGATGACAGGCGATGGTGTGAACGACGCGCCGGCACTCACCCAAGCCGATGTTGGCATCGCCGTCGGGGCTGGTACTGATGTCGCGATCGAGTCTGCGGACATCGTGCTCGTCCGCTCTGACCCCCGAGATGTGACCGCCATTATCGAGCTTTCGCGTGCAACCTACCGCAAGATGGTCCAGAACCTTTGGTGGGCAACGGGCTACAACGCGTTCGCCATCCCCGCAGCTGCTGGGGTGCTGTACCCGCTCGGGATCGTACTGTCTCCGGCACTGGGCGCTGTATTCATGTCCCTATCCACCGTGATCGTGGCAATCAACGCCAAGTTCCTACGCATCGAGCGGCCTCCAACGGACACCCATCCTGTGGTGACAGAACGCGACGAGTAGGAAGCGATTTACATATATCCCCCCAAAAGGACAAGAGCCATGAAACACTTTACGCCCACCATAACCGCAGCCATTCTGATGATCGCATTGTTCACAATCGCGGCCGGCAGTCTTGACGCCGGCGAACGCCAACCTGAAGGCAGCGTAGCGGCCATGGATCAGCTCGATGCCGCCCGAGCCAAGCTCCAAGTCGCT
>CAXBOF010000652.1:0-1730 GCA_963977205.1 uncultured Phycisphaera sp.
CACCGTGTCGGCAAGACCAACCGCGCCAAGGTATCGGCCGTCCTGCATCACGTGCACGCCGGTCATGCCCTCGATTTTCGACTCGACCTCCGCCAGCTCCGGCTTGATCTCCGGGTTTAGCTCCGCAAGCCACGTCGCGCGACCCACACACAGCTCACCGATCGAAGTCCGCGCCCGCACACCGCGCCCGTGGATTTCCTCGTAGTCCCGCGTGCCGTCCGGCTCGATCTTCGCCGAGCGCGCGGTCTTGAGGATCGACTGCGCCAAGGGGTGGTTGGAGTGCTGCTCGCCGTTGACCGCAGCGCTCAGAAGGTCCGCGCCGCTCACGCCCGCAGCCGGGACGAGCTTGGAGACTTCAAAGACGCCCGTGGTCATCGTGCCCGTCTTGTCCATCACGACTGTGTCGATCGTGGCCGCCGCTTCGAGGTAGGTCGCCTTCTTGATCAGGATGCCAAGCCGCGCCGCCGCCGCAAACGCCGCGACCATCGCCGTCGGGCTAGCAAGCAGGAGAGCCGTCGGGCACGTCACGACCAGGATCTGCACGAACGTCGAGACCGCCGCCCTGCGGGTTCCCTCGTCCTCGCTCTGGCTCATCGCCCACCACGTCACCGCCGCGATCGCGATGACCACCGGCACGAAGAACTGTGCCACCTGCTCGATAATGAGCTGCCTGGGCGTCTTGGACTTCTCCGCCTCGCCGATGAGCTTGGTGACCTTGCCGATCGTCGTTTCCGCGCCGACCTCGGTCACGCGCAGATCGATGCCGCCCGTCAGGTTCGTCGTGCCCGCGTACACATGGTCGTTCACAGCGACCTCGACCGGGACAGCCTCACCCGTCAGCGACGCCTGGTTAATCGTCGAGCGACCCTCGATCACCACGCCGTCAACCGGCAGGTTCTCGCCCGGACGCACCCGCACGACCTGCCCGACCTGGATCTGCTCGAGCGCCACCTCGCGCTCGGCCCCGTCCTCGACCAAACGCGCGATGTCGGGCGTCAGACCAATCAGCTGCTCGATCGCCCGCTGCGCGCCCCAGGCCGTCCGCCGGACGAACTGGTCCGCCACCAGCAGGATGAACGCCAGCGAACCGGCCACCGCGTACATCTGGCTCATGATCGCCGCCAGAATCGCAAGGCTCGCCAGCGTGTTGGAGCTGATCTGCTGCTTGCGGATCTCACCCAGAGCCGCGCCAAACAACGGCACAGCCAAGATCACCGAACCAATCAAGGCCGGGATCTGCCCGATCAGATCGGGCAACAGCCCAAAGGCATTGGAGATCAGCGTCGTCAGGACCAGCATGCCGCCGATCAGGTAGACGATCACATAACGCTCGCTCTTGGCCTCCGCAGCCGCCGCCTCAAACGCGTTTGAAACGCTCGTGCTGCTCTGCGACAGGCCCATCACCTCGGCGGTCTGTGTCTCTGACATGCGTCGTCGGCCCCCTGGCCCGATCGGGCCGGTGCGAAACTCATCTGTCTGGATACGGAAACAGTGTCCCCGCGCCGACCCACCGGCCGGGTTGATATCGTAGCGCTCTACGCCCGTGCGCCCACGCGGGTTCACCAGACCCATGCGAGAGACACATGACCGATCAAACCACGACCAACATCACGATCCTCGGCGTCGGTCAGATGGGCCTCGTCTGCGCCAACATGCTCGCCGGCTCCGACCCCGGTCTGAGGGGGCAACGAAAGGCCGTGAGCGTCCGCGCCTGGGGCCATGATCCCGAC
>CAXBOF010000653.1:0-1729 GCA_963977205.1 uncultured Phycisphaera sp.
GGCGGATCAGATCGTGATCGAGGACCACGACAGGACGGTCACCCTGGTCGAGCCAGAGGGTGATGATGCCGGGTGTCGGCCCGGTGCGCTCGGTTTCGAGACGAAAGGGGTCCATCGCGGTCATTGTATACAGCTCGTCTGGATCCGTCCGTTGCTTGACAGAGAGCAACCCGCGTCATCCTCTGCGGGTGTGACGATCACTTTTCTCGGACGCCGCATTGTACGGACCCGATTTGGGCCAGTCAGAAGGCCAGCCTGTCAGTTGGCAACTTCCAGGTACGCCGCCAAGACATCCCGGGCCGCCCCGAGGTCGCCCTTATCGCACATCTCGGTGACGGTGTGGATGTACCGGGTGCCGACGGTGATGCCCACAGCCTTGGCACCCGACGCGGCCTGCTGAGCCGCCGCCCCGTCCTGCCCGCCCGCTGCCAGGATCGATCGCTGGAACTTGATCTTCTTCTTCTCCGCCAGCGCCTGGACCTGCTTGGTCAGCTCGCGGTCAGAGATGAATGAGCCGTCCTTGATGTGCAGCGCAAAGCCCTTGCCCTGGACCGTCACTGCTTCTTGCTTGGGCACGCCTGGCGTGTCGCAGGCGAGCGTGACATCAAGACCCAGTCCGATGTCAGGGCGGACCGCAAACGATGAGGTCTTGGCGCCGCGGAGGCCGACTTCTTCCTGCACGGTAAAGGCGACGACGATCTCGCACTCGTGGCCCTTGCCCGCCTTGTCGAGCTGGCGGATCGATTCGATGCCGAGCCAGCAGGCGACGCGGTTGTCGAGTGCCTTGGAGACGAGCTTGTCGCCCATCTCGCGGAAGGGCTCGTCCATAACGATGTAGTCGCCGACCTGGATCTTCTTCTTGACCTCATCCTTGTGCATGCCCGTATCGATGAAGAACTCGGAAATCTCGGGGACTTTCTTCCGATCGTCCTGAGATGCGATGTGGACCGGCTTGCCGCCGGGGTTCATGACGGCGTGGATGTCGCCGCCGTCGGTACAGACGAGCACGCGCCTTGAGAAGAGGTTGCGTGTGTCAAAGCCGCCGGCGTTGTTGACCCAGAGGAAGCCGTCATCATCGACGTGCGAGACGTAGAAACCGATTTCATCCATATGACAGAGGAGCATGACGACTTTGGCGTCGGCCGCTGTATTGGCCTTGTTGTCCTTGCCCCTGGGCTTGCGCCTGCAGATAAGCGAGCCCATCGCATCGGTCTCCACGGAGTCGAACAGGCCCTTGACCTCTTTCTCGATCAGCGCGCGGACGCGTTCTTCGCGCCCGGGGACGCCGGGGGTCTCGCAGAGGCGTTTGAGCAGATCGACATTCATGCAGTCACTCCTTCGAGGTAGATTGGATTGGGGAACCCCCCGGGGGGGGAGTGTATGGCCTCTAGGAGTACCGTTTCAGCGGTTCACAGAATCGCCACAGATCGGCCTACGGTTGGGTCTATGGCAAACCCCTCACCATTGCGTGCCGAATTGCTCCGCCGAAACGCCGAACTGGCCCCCTATGGACCGGCCGACGCGGGCGTTGAAGTCGCCCAGACCTTTGGCCCCGTCGAACTCGAATACGCCGCCATCCGAAAGGCCTGTGTCCTCATCGACCAGCCCCATCGCGGCACGGTCCAGATCACCGGCAACGACCGGATCGAGTTCCTGAACAGAATGCTGACACAGGAACTCAAGCCGCTCGACGCCGGGGCAATGAAATGGACCGAGAGCTTCTGGCTCA
>CAXBOF010000654.1:0-1726 GCA_963977205.1 uncultured Phycisphaera sp.
CGTCACCATGCGAGTGATGCCCGGCTTCGTCGTTTCTATCAGGAGCGAGAGCGTGCTCCGGCTGATCTTGGACTCCGCAGCAACTCCGGCGGTCGCTCTTGTGTCCACGGCTTTCGTGCTGGTCAGCGATCTTGTCAACGCACGTTCCTGTTCCGATCAGTCGGCATGCAATTGTAGTCAGCAGAGAACCGCTGGCCCCCTTATGGCTGGGGGATATCCAGTTCCGCCCAGACCGGGAAATGGTCGCTCGGATACGAACTCATTTCGCTGGGGTGAGGTCTCCAAACACCGGTCCGCACAACGCGAATCGCTCGGCTCGGCAGCACGTAATCCACGCGTTTGCCCCAGGTCGCGGTGTCCGTCCGATCGAGCCCGTCGATCTCGATGTCTGATTCGGGTTTCGGGTCAGGCCCCAGACGCGGATGACTCAGGACCTGATCGAGCATCGGGTTTTCTTCCCAGCCCGGATCGGCCGGGTCGGCGTTGAGATCACCCACGATGACGAAGTGCTCTCCTCGCGCCAGCCCGCCCTCGTTGCCGTTGTCATCGACGATGTATCCCTGCTGGCTCAGGTAGTCGCCCCAGAAGCGCAGCTCGTCGAAGTTGCGCCGCTTGTTGCGCTGCTCGGGGCCATCAAACGCGGGTGGTGTCGGGTGGCTGCAGAGAAAGTGGACAACCGAGCCGCTGGGCAGTCGCACCGGCACGTCCCAGTGGCTTTTTGAGCTGAGACGCACGGCCTTCCATTCTTCCTCGCTGTACCAGGGCTCATCCGTTTCGGGATCAACCGGGGCAAACGGTGCCGAGACATAATTCCAGGGCAACAGCCGAAACGTGCGGACTTCGTCGACGAGCACCTTGAGTCTTTCATCGACAAGGATGGCCATCGCGTACTGACCCGGGAATGTACCGAATCCCCACGCGTCGTTGCCGTACGCGCGGCCGAGCGCGGTCTGAGGAGAGGGCTTCCCAAAGGCGTCCGATGCGCCGGGCTGCTCGTACGAGTTGGTGATGCTGCCGTCGTTGTCGAGGTCGAACCCCGAGTGGAGCCCGGTATTACTCTCCCACATGTAGGCCTTGTAACGGATCGGCTCGACGCCTTCGAAGGGGCTCGTGCTGAGATACCGCTCGACGAAGCGCGACGCGTTCTGCCCGGGCGTGGCGTTCTCCGGGATGCCGTCAACGCCCGGGTGGTCGTAGGCGATCTCGTTCAGGAAGATCACGTTGGGGCGGAGGCGATGGATGATCTCAGCGACCGAGCAGAGGCGGGGCTGATCGTTCCGCTTGAGATCGCTCGAACGGACATCCTCGATGTTGAAGGTCGCTACACGCAGGTCGGCGGCCTGGCCGAGGGTGTGAGCCGCGAAGAAAAATGGGATCAGCAGCGCCAGTTGTTTCATGCGCGGATCGTAGAAAGCCGAACTCGCACAGAGTCCGACCGAGAGGGTGTGGCCCTAGAATTGCCCCGATTGCCCTGGTAGCTCAACTGGATAGAGCAGCGGACTTCTAATCCGCAGGTTGCAGGTTCGAGTCCTGCCCGGGGTGCTTGGCTGATTCGGCCGTTCGGCTGGAACGACGGACTTCGGTTCGCACTGGCTTGATCTCTTTAACCGAGTTCCGTTCACCCGTACCGGCTGCGCGACCGGCAGGGCCGGAAGGACGAGCCTCGGCGTGGACGAGGCGGGGTTTGATCGCCGAGCCGCGCGTCTCGGGCAACGGCATCGGGTTG
>CAXBOF010000655.1:0-1723 GCA_963977205.1 uncultured Phycisphaera sp.
GGCTGCCGACACTCGGGATGGCCGCGCCCGGGATGTAGTCACCCGGGTAGGTCACGCGCGTGTTCTCGGTGATCGAGCCGTCGTCGTAATCGGGCTCGCGGTCGGCCTTTTTGACCACGTTTTCGAGCACAGATCCGAACTTGATGGCCGCGAAGATCTCGGGCTCACCCTCGGGCGAGAGGTTGATGCACTTGGCGTAGCACCCGCCCTCGAAGTTGAAGACGCCCTCGGGGCCCCAGCCGTGCTCGTCGTCGCCGATGAGCGCCCGATTCGGGTCGGCGCTGAGCGTGGTCTTGCCTGTGCCCGACAGCCCGAAGAAGAGCGCCACGTTGGACGGGTCCTTCTTGTCGACGTTGGACGAGCAGTGCATCGGGAAGACGCCCACCTCGGGCATGTCGAAGTTCATCGCGTAGAAGATGCTCTTCTTGATCTCGCCGGCGTATTCGGTGCCCAGGATCACGACGGTCCGCTTCTCGAGCGACTGCACGATGATCGTCTTGTTGGTGACACCCAGCGCCTTGCATTCCTCATCTGTAAGAAGCCTGCGACCAGCGTTGAGGATGGTCCAATCGTGGTTCCAGTCGGTCGAGCCGCCGGCCGCGGCCGATCCCTGCTTGATAAAGAGCGTGCTGGCAAAGAGCGAGTGCCACGCCTGCTCCGTCACGACGCGCACACCCAGTCGGTGCGTCGGGTCAGCGCCCGCAAAGCCCTCGAAGACGTACAGGCCTTCCTGCTTGTTGAGGTGCTTGGTTGCGATCTGCTCGCAGAGCGCGAACTGCTCGGGCGTGATGGGCTGGTTGACCTTGCCCCACCAGATTTTGTCGTGGATACCCGGGGTGTCCTCGAGGTACTTGTCCTTGGGGCAGCGTCCCGTGAAGGTGCCGGTCTTACAGACCAGGGCGCCGTTGGAGGCCAGCGTGCCCTCGCCGCGCTTGATCGCATCCTCGATCAATTCCGCGGGTGATAGGTTCAACGAGGTCCGGCTGGCGGACAGATCTAACTTCTCCATCGCTCCAATCGACACTTTTTCGCCTCCCCCGACCGGGCCCGGGTCTCCGCCGGAGCCGCTGTATGCAATGCCGGAAGAGGACACTAGACCCCTCCCCGCAGATCGGCCAATACAATCGGGCCACCATTGACCCTTCGCCTCTGTCTTCCGTATCGTTCTTTCCTGCCCGAGCCGGACAATGTCCAGCAAAGGCGAGATGGTGGCCGTAGCTCAGTTGGCAGAGCACCAGGTTGTGATCCTGGGGGTCGCGGGTTCAAATCCCGTCGGTCACCCTTCTTTCTTTCTTCCAATGGTCCAGTCGGTTTTGCCCGGAATCAGGCCGCCGAGCGTTCGGGGGACTCCCCCTCGCCCTTGGCCGGCTCCGTCAGATTCAGGCTCGCCTCGCGGGCCATGGGCAGCGCCAAAGCCAGTTCCGTCTGTCCGCCCTCGGATTTCAATTCGAGCCTGCCGCCCATGATCTGGGCCAGCTGCCGCAGCAGCGAGAGCCCGCTTGGGGCCCCCGAGGCCGATTCCGTGGGCGTCGAGATCGGGCCGCCCGTCACCCGGACCACCATCGCCCGGTCGGGTTCCTCGCCCCGGACGCTGACCACCGCGACCATTTCACGGCTTGAACACCGCGCCAAAGCCACATCTAGCAATTCGCAGCAGGCCAGCTTCATGAGCCGCTGATCCGCCTCGATCGTCTCGGGAAGCGTGCCCTCCTGCGTGATTTTG
>CAXBOF010000656.1:0-1723 GCA_963977205.1 uncultured Phycisphaera sp.
CCGCCGTCAGGGCATCACGAGCATCGTCGCCTCGCTGCTGCCGGTGATGGACAACTTCGATCTTGCGCTCGGGCAGGACATCTCCAAGATGACCGCAGAGCAGCTCCTCGGCGGCGTCGACATGGTCCGCGCCGAAATGGAGCGGGCGCTCGCTCAGCAGGGCGTCACCATGATCAAGCCCAAGAAGGGCGACGAGTTCGACCCGGCGTTCCACGAAGCGGTCACCCGCCACCCCGATCCCGAGGTCGAGCCGGGCAGGGTGATCGACTCGTTCCAGACGGGCTACAAACTCGGCGACCGCGTGCTGCGTCCCGCCAAGGTTGTTGTTTCCGCCGAGCAGAGCTGATGGGCCGCGTCATCGCTCACGGCGTGGATCTCGTCGAAGTCGAGCGCATCAAGCGTTCTCTCGAGGAGCACGGCAAGCGATTCGTCGAGCGATGCTTCACCAAGAACGAAGCCGAGTACTGCCAGAGTGCTCGAACACCCAGAGATGTCGAACGCTTTGCCGCGCGCTTTGCCGCCAAAGAAGCCGCGCTCAAGTCGCTCGGCACGGGCTGGGCCGACGGCATCGCGTGGACCGATGTCGAAGTCGTCCTCGCCCCGAGCGGCGCGCCATCGGTCAGGCTCGCCGGAAGAGCGCAGGAACTGGCGCAAGAACTCGGGATTGCTGAGATGCTGATCTCGCTCTCACACACCGGGACACACGCGATGGCTTCGGTGATCGCGGTCGGGTGACTGAGCCGGGCAGAATCAGCCCCCGCCTGAACCGTCGGCGAGCGTGGGCTTGAACTCGGTCTCGTACCAGTCGAACCACGCCTTCTGGTCGTAGCCCATGTCGGCTGTGGATTGCCCCCAGGCATCCGACGAGAGAGAGACAAGGTCGCTGTGCACCTCGGTGCGATAGGCCCAGACAACGGCATCCATCACACGCAACACCACGCCGCTGGAAACGATACCGATCGTCGGCTGATACCCGACGGCGTTGTTGGCGACCACGGGTGTCAGATTCGCCACGAACGCCTGCTGCGTGCCGACCACGATCTGCGCGATCGCGCCACGGCGCACGTTGCGACGCCTCGGCTCGGCCTGCGCCTGAATGAGATACGGGATCGCCTTGGTGAGCCCGAATTGGCGCACAAGGCTGGACGATGCGACCGCCGGATCGTCCTTGCCGCTCATCAGTCCCAGCTCAAGGACGCGCTGGATGCGGTGCGAGGGCTCATTCTCGCCCACGCGTTCGACCAGGCGACCGGCGGCCCATTTCCGCAGACGCTCATCTTCGTTGAAGACCGCCGCCCAGGCGATCCCTACGTCGGCGTCATCGGTCGCCTGTTCAACGAACAGCTCGACGAGGTCCTGTTGCATCGCAAAGGGCTTGTCCTCGAAGAGTTCGAACAGCAGGTCGTACAAACGCGGGTCGTGCATGTGCCGGGCCAGTTCGTCCCAGCCCCGGGAGTGCATTTTGGGGTTGCGGGTGCGCTTGAAGAACTTGGCGAAGATCTGGCGGATCTCTTGCTCGGCTTCGACAAGCGGGCCAAGCGGCGGAGCATCTGAAGAATCGATTGGTTGCTCGGCAGGCTCTGGCTGCGGCTCATCCTGCCCAACGCTCAAACCCGCACTCAAGCCAGCGGCCACGAATAATGCAAGCAGGACAGTGAGTCGGCACATTGACATCGGGAGCCTCCGCAAAGGGACAGATTACCCCAGTGTGACGCTCGAAAGC
>CAXBOF010000657.1:0-1722 GCA_963977205.1 uncultured Phycisphaera sp.
CGCTGCCGTAGGCGCTGGTGACTTGGCAGTACCCAAACATATTGGCGCGGGTGAGCAATTCGGCGTCGATGAGCTCGACGCACCGGCGGTTGTCGGCCTCGGAGGAGTTGTCGCCGTCGGAGAAGTGGAAGAGGTACACGTTCCAGTCGCTCGGGTCGTAGTCCTCTTTGATCATCTCGGAGCAGAGGGCGTAGGCGGAGCTGATGCGTGTGCCGCCGTCCTCGCGCATGGAGAAGAAGACTTTCTTGTCGACCTCACCCGCCCGGACGTCATGCACGATGTACCGGCTCTCGATGCCCTCGTAGTTTCGGCGGAGCCAGGTGTCGATCCAGAACGCGGTGAGGCGGACGAGCTCTTTCTGCTGATCGCCCATCGAGCCCGAGACGTCCATCATGTAGACGATGGCCGCGTTGGACTGGGGCTTCTTGACCTCGTTCCAGCTGCGGAACCGCAGGTCGCGCTTGATCGGGATGATGATCGGATCATCGGGGTCGTAGGCGCCCAGCGCGAGCTGGCGCTTGAGGGCTTCGCGGTAGGTGCGTTTGAAGTGGCGCAGCGAGGCGGGCCCGGTCGGGCGGATGCCGGTGAACTTGTCGCGTTTGGTCGTGACGTTGTGATTGCCGCGGGGCTTGATGCGCGGGAGCTTGAGTTCGTCGGCAAGAATATCGGCGAGCTCTTCGAGGGAGATATCCACCTCGGTGATGTGCTTGCCCTCTTCTTCGCCGCCCGCGTTGTCGCCCGAGCCGCCCTGCTGGCCGACGCCCTCGCCCTCTTCGCCCTCGCCCATGCCGACGCCCGCGGAGTTGTCGCCGTAGCGGAACGTGGGCATGTCGAGGTCGTGCACAGGGATCGAGACGTAGCGATCGCCCTCTTTGCCGATGAGTTCGTCCTTGCTGAGGAAACGGCGCAGGTCTTTGCGGATCTTGCCCCGCACGATCTGGCGGAAGCGTTGGTGGTCTTGTTCAATCCTGCTGATCATGTCGCGTTCCGTGCGCCTTCCAAACAAGAGTACGCAGAGATCCGGTCATTGGATCGGCAGGATCGGTTCTTGCGTAGAGGGAGAAGCCGGAAATCAGGCTTCCGGGGCGTCAACGTCCGTTGTAACACCGGCTATGACGCGTCTTTTGCCGATGTACGCCGACCCGATGAGTCCGCTGATGACTGTGACAGGCATCTCCGAGACCCGGCTGACGAGCGAGGCGGCGATCCCGATTTGAGGTGTCGCATACGTCGCGACGAGTCCGACCGCCCACTCGACCACGCCCAGGCCCGCGCCGGTGAGCGGGAAGAGATACGCGATCTGCACCGCCGCTGCGATGAGGATGGCTGTGTGCAGATCGATCTCTGTGCCCACGATCGCAAAGCTGACCCACATGCGCAGCGCCCACACGAGCATGTCGGCGTAGCGGTACAGCAAGGCGTACCGGAGATCGAGCCGGGGTACCGCGCCGGCCGGGCTCCGGTCGGCGGCGAAACCCGCCAGGAAGTACATCCCCACCGTTGTCACGAGAAAGACCGCGATGCCGACGGCCCAGCCCTTGGAGCCCGAGATCCCGATCGCCAGCATGTGGGCGGCCGCGAGCCCGGACATGAGCGCCAGCGCAACCGAGACCGCCAGCGAAGATTTCAGGCTGACCTTGTGGACGAGCTTGTGGAACGCGAGCCGCCCGATGAGGCCCGGGCGCATGGGCAGGTAGTTGAGCAGCCAAGCGGTGCAGATCA
>CAXBOF010000658.1:0-1721 GCA_963977205.1 uncultured Phycisphaera sp.
ATGTGCACCGGCGGGCGCATCGTCCACCACCTCCGCCACGGCCTGCGCAACGAACACACACACGTCGTCTTCGTCGGCTACCAGGCCCACGGCACACTGGGGCGTCTTCTCGTTGACGGCCGCAAGAAGGTCAAAGTCTTCGGCGACGAAATCAACGTCGAAGCCAAGATCCACACCCTCGGCGGCTTCAGCGCCCACGCGGGCCAGACCGGCCTCGTCGAGTGGATGAGCAAGCTCGCCAAGGCAAAGCCCCGCGTCGTCCTGACCCACGGCGAAGACAAGCCCCGCAAGGAACTGGCGCGGAAGCTTTCGTCGACTTACGGCCTCAAGGCGGAGTTCCCGGGGCTTGGGGATGTGATCACGCTTTAGGCGTATCTTTGTCCTGGCGATTGTGCCCAATTGAGATCCCTGTCTTTGGCTGAGAGTTCTGGAATGGATTGCCGCTCTCACAGGTTGATGTAACGATGCGAGCACGGTTACCAAAGAAAATGGCTTTCAATGTGACCTTAGCGTGTGCAGGTGTTGTTTTGAGTGCCTGCCAAGAGAGGCGAGATGGTGACAAAATGACTCCAACAACGATCCAGGTCGAAGTCCTCGGCTTTAGTGGTTGCCCCAACACACCGAAGCTTCAGGGTCTTGTTGAGAAAGCTGTTGAATCGATCTCGCCGCGCGTTGAGGTCGTATATATCGATCAGGAAAGGCTCGGCTCTGACGACCTCCGCAGGGGTTATCCGGCGCCGACTGTGCTCATCAATGGGCGATCATTCTTCGGAGACGCGACGCCCGAAACACCATCCATGGGATGTCGATCATTTCCCGATGGATTGCCGTCAGCAGATGATTTGCGAATATTTCTCGAGCAATTAGAATAAAATTCATTCGGCTTGCTGTGTCTCAGCCACGCTCCACTTCTTCCCCTCCCGCACAACGCGCCGATACAGCGTGTCCCGCTCCACCGGCTCGTAGCCCGCCTCGCGGATCGCGCGTTCGAGGTCCCACGCGGTCGTCTCCTGGTGTGTGCTTTGGCCGCCGACTTTGGTGATGTCGTACCAGACGACGGTGCCGTCGATGTCGTCGGCTCCTGCCTTGAGCATGAGCTGGCTCATCGCGAGCGTCTGCATGATCCAGAAGCTCTTGGCGTGCGGGAAGTTGTCGAGCATGAGGCGGGCGACGGCGAGCGTGCGGAGGTTTTCGAGGCCGGATGGGCCGTAAAGGTGTTCGAGTTCGGAGCCGTCGGGGAAGAAGGGCAGCGGGATGATGGTCTGGAAGTACCCGCCTTGGCCGTTCAAGTTGGGCGTGGGCATGGGTGTGCCCGGGCGTGTGAGCGTGATAGCCGGCGCTTCGATGTCGTTGGTGGCTTCGTAGGTGTCCGAGTACTGCTGCCAGTTCGCTTCGCCCGTGTAACCGAGGCGCGCCAGCGCCTGGTCCTGAGCGCGCCGGAGCATGTCCATGTGGATGACACGTTCTTTGCGTTGCTCGATGTGGCCGTAGAGAATCGTGCAGTTGGAGTTGAGCCCGAGTTCGTGCGCGATTGTGTGGACATCGAGCCAGACGTCGGAGCGGATCTTGCCTTTGTAGGCCTCGTCGTGCACGCGGTCGTCGAAGACCTCCGCGCCGCCGCCGGGCAGCGAGCCCAGGCCGGCGTCTTTGAGTTCCTGGAGCACCCAGCGGATACCGGCCCTCCGGTCGTCGCGCTTGTACTTCTTGGCGATCTTGGCGAG
>CAXBOF010000659.1:0-1713 GCA_963977205.1 uncultured Phycisphaera sp.
CGGTCCTCATGGCGTCATGGTATCTCGCAAGGCCCAGTGGGTCAGATGTCGTAGAACTCGAGCGCCCGCTCCATGAGCCCCTTGGCGCTCAGGATCATCTCGATCCCCTCTCTGACCGCCCCGTGGCCGCCGGGCCGGACGCTTACAAAGTCTGCCAGTTCCCGGATCTGACCCGACGCATCCACCGGGCACATGGCGATTCCCACTCGTTTGAGGATGGGCAGATCGTTCCAGTCATCCCCGAAGGCCGCCGCCTCGTGGGCCTCGCAACCGACAGCCTCGATCACCTCAAAGAACTTGGCACCCTTGTCCTTCACGCCCTGGTGAAGCTCCGTGATCCCCAATTCCTCGCATCTTGCGATCAGTGAATCGCTCTTGCGGCCGGTGATCACCGCGATATGGAAACCCAGCTTCATCCAGACCGCGATGCCCAGCCCGTCCTTGATGTTGAACCGCTTGGTCTCGCGTCCCTCACCATCGAGGTACACCGAGCCGTCGGTCAGGCAGCCGTCGACATCGAGGATGATGAGGCGGATCTTGGCGGCGTCGGCCTTGGGCATGGGTGGCGTCTTTCAGTCAGTCGGTCAGTCGCGAACAAGCTTGAGCGCGATCAGGTCCTGCACATCGAGCATCCCGACCGGGCAGCCGTTGGCATCAACCACGGGGATCTCGTCCTGACGCTTCTCGCGAAAGAGCGTCAAGGCATCGCGGATGATCGCATCGTCGGGCAGCGTGCGCGGCGAACGGGTCATCACGCCGGCAATCGGAGTCTCGAGCGATGACGCCGAGCCGAGCACCAGCCTGCGAAGATCGCCGTCGGTAAAGATCCCAGTCAGCTTGCCCGTGACTTTCTCGACCAGCAGCATCGCGCCGGGGCGCCTTCCCGTGTGGTTCTCCGCCTCTTTGAGCGCTTCGCCAACAGTCAGATGATCGCCGATCAAGGGCAGGTTCTCGCCCGCTTTGAATCGGACAACATCCATCACAGGGCGCAAGAGCCCGCCCAGCGAGCCCCCCGGGTGTCGCTTGGCAAAGTCGGCATCGGTAAAGCGGATCCGGCGGGCAGCCGCGATCGCCAGTGCATCACCGAGCGCCAGGGTGGCGGTGGTGGAACTCGTCGGCGCTGGCATGTCGCCCGCCTCGTGACCGACGCCGAAGGTGAGCGTCACGGTCGAGACGCGTTCAAGGCTCGAAAGGTCGGCCCCGCCCGAGGTGATCGAGATGACCGGGACGCCGTCTTGTCGCAGGATGGCCGCCAGATTGGTGACTTCCTCGGTCTCGCCGGATTTGCTCAGGGCGATGACGACGTCCTGCTTGCGGAATTTGCCCAGGTCGCCGTGGGTCGCTTCGGTCGGGTGGACCGGGTGCGAGGGGACGCCCAGCGAGGCGAGGGTGGCCGAGATTTTGGCCCCGATGAGCCCGGATTTACCGAGCCCGGATACGAGGACCGTGCCCTGGTTCTTGGCGCAGTCGGCGATCAGCGTGACCGCCTCAGAGAAGCGTTCATCGATCAGCGTGGCCGCGTGGTCGAGGGCCCTTGCCTCCTCGGTCAGGACGCTCCGGGCGAGTTCCAGCTCTTTGGAAGGCTCCGTCATCGCGGTAGCGTACACTCTGCAAGAGGTTCAGGGCGAACACGGAGGTCGCATGATCGGCAGCGAATACACAGTTCGGCTCGAAGAATTCCACGGGCCGCTGGACCTGCTCCTGCACCTCATC
>CAXBOF010000660.1:0-1713 GCA_963977205.1 uncultured Phycisphaera sp.
CGTCCGAAAGGAAGAACGGGTGCGCCCGAGGAGAGTGTACGAGTGAGTGCTTGTGGTTCCGAAATCAGCGACGCCGACGCCGGGCTGCTCCCACGCCCGCCAGCGCGATCAGTGCCCCCGACGCCGGCGTCGGCACGGTGCGGAAGAGACTCGATGCGAACGTGCCGTCGCTGAATGACTGTCCGCCGTCATAGGAAATGCTGGGAGTCAGATTCCCCATGTTGTCGTATGCCCAGTTGACCATCGAGAGATCGAGATTGACGACATAGAAACCCTGGTGGGCGGGGGTGGTCTGGTTCTCGGTGATCTCGAAGATCCCTGTGATCGAGCCGGAAACGCCGGTCGGGTGGACGTTGGACTCGATGATGCCGGGCGAAACCTCTGTGCCCGTCAGTCCAGTGGCGGTGAGACTGAGGTCGTAGTTGTGCCAGATGCCGCCGTCATTGAGATTGTCGTACGCGCTGAAACGGCTGTAATCAGCGGCTCCGGCGTTGCTGCCCTGCACGCTCAGATTGAACTCCGTGTAATGCGTGCCGTCGAAGTTGTCAAAGCTCATCGCGACACTGGTATCGGTGTTCGCGTCGGCATCGTAAAGTTGAAGGAATCCGACGCCCGTGTTGCCGGTGGTGTTGCCCCCCCCCGCCGAGCCCTGTCCCGTGCCGTACTGCTCGTTGGTTGTGTACCACCACGAGCCGCTCATGTAGTTGAAGTCGGTCTCGACAGAGTCGTTGTGCGCGACATAAACGGAAAGGTCACGGTCGCCGATCGCGACGGTCTCGATGGCGTTGCTGCCCGACTGTGCGTCGGCGAGGGATGCGTAGCGGACAACGGTGCCGTTGTATCCGAAGCGGTCGGTGCTGATGAGGCCATCCATCTGGGCCTGGGCTGCGCCTGCGACGATCATCATTGCTGCTGCTGCGATTTTCATTTCTCTGCTCCTTGTTTCTCTCAAATTCCCATTGATCTCTCTATCTCTCTCACCTGCGCCCCGGCTCTCTCTTTCCGGGACGCTGTCTTGTCACTACAAGTGAATGGAACTGATTGCTATATGAACCTGCGGCTCAGGCGCGACGGCGACGGATCGCGGCAAGACCGCCCAGCGCCATCAGAGCGCAGGAAGCCGGCGCGGGAACCGCCTCAAAGTCGATCGTGGCGACCTGCCCGCTGTGCAGCGTGACGGTGACGCCGTCGACCTGACCGTCGAAGCCCGCCGCCCAGCCGCTGCCGGTCGAGATCGCCATGAACCACACATCGTCGTTCTCGTAGGTGACGGGTGTGCTGGAGTAGCCCGAGTAATAGGTGCTCCAGTCGACCGGACCGACCTGGATATCGCTGAGGTAGGGGTCGGTGTACGTGCCATAGACCGGGCTGGGATCGCCGCGATTGGCATCGAAGACGCGCAGCTGATTCGCACTGGTGTCGGTGCTCCACTCGACCCACGAGTCGGAGGGCTGGTTCGCGTCGGAGAGGTCCGGCGAGAAGTAGGGCTCGAAATTCAGACGCCGGCGGTACCAGCTGTCATCGCCGCTGCCGGTAGTTGCGGTGTAGATCTCGAGGTACCAGTTGAGATACGTGCCGGGATCGCTCGGCACGCCGTTCTGCTTGGTCCAGAAGCTGACATTGGCGATGTCGCTCATGGTGAACGATGCGCCTGTGCCAAAGAGTGTTTCCGGATTGAACTGGATTGCTGTCTTGGTGGCTCCGTTGGCCTGG
>CAXBOF010000661.1:0-1700 GCA_963977205.1 uncultured Phycisphaera sp.
AAGCCGATACGCACTGCCCTTCAAGCGAGTCCAAGAACTCGTTCTCCCAGATCGAGAACGCAAGGCGAATGAAGGCATGAGTTCTACAGGAGAGGCTAGACCTCACCACCAACTCTTCTTGCGGTACTGGTGGAGACACTCATTCGATCGTCCCGAGATGATCAGCCGAATCAACGAGGCGCACCGTTATATCTGTTGCTCCATTGTGACGAAGCGTCCAATATTTGTATTTGTTGACAAAGAAGTCCGACCAAGCAATTTGCTAGAGGTGTTCACCTTCGCCGATGACTACTCGTTCGGTGTGATTCAAAGCCATTGCCACTGGGAATGGTTCGTCGCAAAGTGCTCAAAGCTGAAAAGCGACTATCGCTACACACCTCCATCAGTTTTTGACACCTTCCCCTGGCCCCAATCCCCATCCAAGAAACACGTCATCGCTGTCGCCGAAGCTGGGCGGCGGGTCCGTGCCGTGCGTGACGAGCACCTGCCCAAGATCAAGGGCGGGCTCCGGGCGCTCTACCGCACGCTCGAACTGCCCGGCAAGAGCCCGCTCCGCGACGCCCACGAAGCGCTCGACGCCGCGGTGCTCAAGGCGTACGGCTTCAGCGCCCGCAAAGACCTGCTGGCGCAGCTACTGGAGTTGAACCTAGCTGTTGCGGAGCGTGAGAAGTCGGGCCAAGCCGTGACGGCCCCGGGGATCCCGGCGAGCTACCTGGACGCGGGCGGCAAGCCCGAGGACCTCATCACCGACGACTGCATCAGAGCGGATTGAGATGCAATCCAGGCACGGCATGGGTCGGACTTGATCTCTTGACTGTCTACACACGATTCTGGGAACACCTCACGAGCTCATTGAGCCGGGAAAAGAAGCCAAGTACTGCCACTTCCTCTATAAGTTCGCCCGACATCGAATACGACAAGAATGACATGCTGCCTGCAGGAAAGTTTCCAGAGAAGCTACGGCGCAGACTACGGCAGGCAAACAAAGCGAATCGACCGAAGATATTCGTTCACAGCGTAGTGGTCGGTAAGACGACTCTCTACAGCTATTCCGACGCAAAGAAGCGTTGGCCTGACGCATTTGCGCGCCCAGAAACGCTTAAATGAGCGCTCATTAGCACCGTTCTGCATGGTTTCCGCTTCCCATCCTCGACATTCTCGCCAAAGTGTTTCACATCGCCCTCGCTCGCTGGAACGAGCGTTGAGGCGCAAGTGACAACACCAAGCGAGGAATCTCATGGACGAATCTGGACACAACGGAACTCCCTATTTGGTGGATGCCAAAGAGGCCTGCAAGCTCCTCTGCATGGGGCCTCGTAGGCTTTGGACCCTGACCAATTGCAATGCAATCCCCTCCCGCAAGATCGGGCGATCGGTCAGATACTCGCCTGATGAGCTTCGCGCCTGGATCGAGGCCGACTGCCCGACTGACCCGGATTCCGCAGATTACATCCGAGAGGCGGTGAGCGAATGAGCGTACCGCCCCTAGAACGACGCAGCCCCGCTGGCAGGCGGGGCGGGCGTCAATGGTCAGAGTCTGCACACTCACTTTACACCATTCGAGCCCATGGATCACGCCAAACCGGTGCTCTGTCGCAACACAAATCAGCGGAGAAATCAACGGCACAAAGCGCAATGGTCCGCACCCCATTGCACTGCGTCCGACCGAGTCGGATCGCCTCCAAATTCCTGCGATGGAG
>CAXBOF010000662.1:0-1690 GCA_963977205.1 uncultured Phycisphaera sp.
GACCATCTCGCCTTCGTTTTCAACAGCCTCATGGCGCGGGGCATCGAACACAAGACCGCACAGCGGTTCACGCTCCAACTCCTCGTCGCCCTCTTCGCCGAGGACATCGGGCTGCTCGAACGCTACTTCCTCACCCGCCTGCTCGATGAGTGCACATCGCCGGAATCCACCTACGACCTGCTGGGCGGTCTCTTCAAAGCGATGAACACCCCCGGGGGCGTCACGGGCGGGAGGTACAAGGGCGTCGACTACTTCAACGGCGGACTCTTCGCCGAGCCCGCGGCTGTTGAACTGGAGATGCCCGAGATCCAGCGCCTCAAAGACGCCGCCGACGCCAACTGGTCCCGCGTCCGCCCCGAGATCTTCGGCACGATCTTCGAGCATTCCATGAATCAGGACGAGCGCCACGCCTTTGGCGCTCACTTCACCAGCCAGCTGGACATCCTCAAGATCGTCAAGCCCACCATCACCGATCCGTGGGAAGCTCTGATCGAACGCACAGCCAAGGGCCCCGAGCCCATCCGCAATCTCAACAGACTCCACCACCGGCTCCAGAACTACCGCGTCCTCGACCCGGCCTGCGGCTCGGGCAACTTCCTCTATCTCGCCTACCGCGAGCTCAAACGCATCGAGGCCAAGCTCTTCGAGACAATGGACGCCGTCTCCAAGGCCAAGGACAAGAGCCAGCGTCTGCTCTCGTTCGTCACCGCCCGTCAGTTCTATGGCATCGACATCAACCCCTTCGCCGTCGAGCTGGCCAAGGTCACGCTCATGATCGCGCGCAAGCTCTCGATCGACGAGCTGCACATCCAGGAGGCGGCCCTGCCCTTGGACAACCTCGACGCCAACTTCAAGGCCGCCGATGCGCTCATCGAGTACGACGCCCTCGGGCACCCGAGGCGTCCCGATTGGTTCGAGGCAGATGTCATCATCGGGAACCCGCCGTTTCTAGGGGCCAAGCGTCTCAAGCCAGAGCACGGTCCGGATTACGTCAACGCTGTCCGCAAGCTCTACCCCGATGTTCCCGGCATGGCCGATTACTGCATTTACTGGATCAGGCGTTCGCACGATCATCTGCCCGCCTGCACGCCGGGCGATCCTGTTGCGGGTCGTGCGGGGCTGGTCGGCACGCAGAATATCCGCAACAACAAAAGCCGCGAAGGCGGGCTCGATCACGTCGTCGCCTCGGGCGTCATCGTCGAGGCCGTCGACAACCAGCCCTGGTCGGGCGAGGCCAATGTCCATGTGTCGATCGCCAACTGGGTCAAGCTCGAAGAGGGTTCTCAGCCGAGCGAGGAGCTGCTGGTCCCTGAGCAGAAGAAGCTATGGGTGAAAGCCGACACACCCGCGGGTGGCAAGAAAAAGGCAAAGAGAGGCGTTCGCGCCGACAAGACATACGAACTCACCTTCCGAGAGACGGACACGATCAATCCTGCACTCAGCGACCAAACCGATGTGACAGGAGCCGTCGTTCTGAAGTGCAACACGACGCCTCAGCGGGTCTTTCAGGGTCAGGCTCCCGGTCACGAAGGCTTCTATTTGACATCTGCTGAAGCTGCGAGCCTTATTACCAAGGATCCCTCAAACGCGGAAGTCATCTATCCATTCTTGAATGGCCGTGAGCTTGTCAGCGGGGATGCCAAGCCGCAACGCATGATTATTGATTTCCAAGACATTGATCAGTTAGCTG
>CAXBOF010000663.1:0-1690 GCA_963977205.1 uncultured Phycisphaera sp.
GGGCTGTGCCAGCGCGGGCAAGGCGGTCATCAGGGCGATTGCGGCTGCACACATCGGTCGCATCGGGCGATAGATCATCGGTCGTCCTTCATTCCTGCTCGCGTTCAAGGCTACATCCGCCCCGCTCGGGTGGTGGGCCTGTGGGCATTCACTATAGGGCCAGCCGCGCCAGAGGCCCAAACACGGCTCTCAATAGACTTCGACGAACACTCTCCGGGTCGGTTTGATCTTGCGGTGGAGCATCTTTCGCGTCCAGCTGTCCACATCGCCCCGGATCTCGTCATCGATGCGGAGATACTGCCCGAGAGCCTCCTCGGGCAGGATCCGGGCCATCTGCTGGAAGATGCCCATCTCCATGCCGATCAGGCCGCAGATGTAGATAAGTGTTGTGGGGCGGCAGAGCAGTTCGACCATCTGCTCGCGGTGGGTCCGCAGGCGGTCCTGGACGTAGAGGCCCTGATCGGAGTCTGCCTGGCGTGCCCGGCTGATCGCGGTGAGGTAGGTCATGCCCGGGTTCTCGCGTTCGAGCATGGTGAGCTGGTCGTGGTACATGAGGTCCGTCGCGTAGGGCGTGCCCATGATGAGTGTCGCCGAGCGGGGGTGTGATTGCTCGTCGACATCGTGCTTGTAGAGATCCATGAGCATGCCCCGGAAGGGCGCTATCCCGGTGCCCGTGGCTATGAAGAGATAGTCGTAATCGTCCTGATTGGTCGGCAACAGGAACCGTTTGCCGTTGGGACCGAAGACCTCGATCTCGTCGCCTACATCGAGATCGCAGAGGTAGTTGCTGGCCAGGCCTGTGTAAAGGCGGTGGGTGACCCAGTCCTCGTCGATGAGGCGTTTGACGGTGGTGGAGAGGACGTTGCCCTGCCCGTCTTCACCCCGCGATGGGCTGGCGATGGAGTAGAGCCGCTGCTGGTTGGGGCGGCCCTTGTCGTCGACACCGGGCGGGCACACACCAAACGACTGCCCGCTGCGGAAATGGCCCGCCAGTCGCGTGTTCGAGACGTCGATCTCGACGTGGCGCACAAAGCCCGCGGCCTTCTTTGAGGTGCAGATCTCGTTCTTGGTCACGACGCCGATGCCACCATCGCCGGGGCGGTGCAGGTGCATCTGCACTTCGGGCATCGCTGGCCCATCTCCGCGGCTGGTTTCAGGCATGGGGCATCCCCGTTCTCAATCAGCCCTCGCCGGCGTCGGGGTCCTCGGCGTCGACCGGGGCCGATTCCTCTTCCATCGCGGGCTCGTCCTCGAATGAATCCTCATCGTTGAAGGACTCTTCCGCGGCGGGCTCTTCGAACTCGGGCTCAGCGGCCGGCCCGCCGAGCGATTCGATCATGGTGCTGATGTCGGCAGTGACGCGCTCGATGCGCTCGGCTTCCTCGCCCCGCACACCGGCCGAGCCGAAGGCGTCGCGAGCTGAGATGAGTGCCTCGACGGCCTCGCTCCGCGCTGCGTCGGCGTGGGACTGAAACCCGCTGGCGGCCGACTGCACCGAGCCGATATTGGGCAGCGGATTGCGAGCATTGGCGGCCTGGTTCAGCACTTCGGCGACGAACGCGGCGGTGGCTGCGTGCGACGCGAGCGTGTTGCCCAGTGTCTGCTGGATCTCGGCAGTGGCAAGCGAAGCGCTGGCGCGGTCGCCCGATCGAGCGCGACCGGCAGAGCCGAGGGCAGCCTCGTACGCGGA
>CAXBOF010000664.1:0-1688 GCA_963977205.1 uncultured Phycisphaera sp.
CCGATGATCGCCGCGGCGGCCCCTTGCCTACTGATCCACTCGACCCGCATCATCCGCCTGATCAGCGGCTCAAACACGTACGCCAGAGTGAGCGCCAAAAGGAGCGGCACCGTCACAACAGAAAGTTTGTAGCCCAGCCAGAAGAACCCGAAGATCGCCGCGATCACCAGAAGATCGCGCACGGGCTGGATCTGCCACAGATGGCGATCGAGCCACCGCTTGGGCAGGTCACGCTCGGACTGTTCATTGGGTTGTGGCTGGTCCTGCTGATCCATCGCGGCAGAGGATACCCCAACCGGGGCACGGGCGCTCGGCTTTAGATCAGTTCACCCTCGGCGAAGGCCTCGTCGAACGCGTACACGTCCACAAAGTCCTCGAACGCATCATCCTCGGTCTTGCGGAGGACACCCACATCGATCAGGGTGAAGACAACCTTGCCGAAATCGGCTGTGCTGTACACATTCCACTGCTCGAGCACGGTGCGGGCCAATGGGCCATAGCGACGGATCGCAAGGTCCCTGAGCCCCTGACAGAGTTCCTGCCCGGAGACGTGCCTGGACTCGTCCTCGCCGAGGTCCTCGCCCCTGTGGGCGTCTTCCGAGGCGTGCTGGAGCCCATCACGCACAAATTCAAAGACGCGGGGGCTGAAGCCGCCAGCATCCTTTGCGAGCTTGTGCCAGTCGATGATCGGGACTTCGGTACTCATGACTCTCTTCTCTCGGCATCTGGCCGCCGACCGCTTGAGGCCGGGGCTCCGGACCCAATCGTAACATCCGCGGGATTCCCCTCAAAGGCGGTTTCGGCCCCTGCCGACCTCTTTCTGGGAATGGGTACGAACAGATATCAGCCTCGGATCTATTCCCGAAGAAATATCGGGCATCCGAACCGACACCGAGCGGCCTATGCGTACGCGTGGAGCCCCGGCAGGAGCAGGTTCACGCCGAAGTACGTCCAGAGCATGATGAAAAACCCGATGACGCTCAGCCACGCCGTGACGAGCCCGGGATTCTTCACCCCCGCAATCCGCACGTGAATGACGATCAGGTACACGATCCACGTCACGAGCGCCCAGGTTTCCTTCGGGTCGAACGCCCACCAGCGTCCCCACGAATGATCCGCCCACCACGCGCCCAGCAGCGTCCCAACGCCCAGCGTCCAGAACGCCAGCTGCAAAACACTCAGCTGCGCCTTGTTCAGATCCCTGAGCGTCCGCTGGACGCCTGCGGGCTCGCCATCTGAGATCCCCAGCGCATCGGCCGCCAGCAGCGCCTCGCCCTGCTTGCCCCGCGCTTTGGCGATGTAGTGCGTCCCGAGATAGAAAAGGCTCACGATAAACCCGAGCGAGATCAGGCCGTAGCTGGCCAGCACCGTTGTGACGTGATACTTGAGCAGCACGCTTGTATTCAGAATCGCGGCCTCGCTCTGGATATCCCGCCCGGGCACACCCGTCTGCGTGGCCGTGATGAGCACCAGGAAACCAACCCCGGCCGTCGCTGCCCCGAAGAGCCACTGACGGCGGATGAGCATGAGTGAGCCCCCCACGATCGCCGCGAACAGGCTCAGCCCCGTCATCGACTCGAACTGGTTCTGGATCGCAAATCGGTCGGCAACGATGCAGCGCAGAACAAACCCGATGCCGTGCATCGAGATCGCCAGCGCGAGCGTGCCGATGCCGAGCATGATGAGCC
>CAXBOF010000665.1:0-1685 GCA_963977205.1 uncultured Phycisphaera sp.
TCTTTCGGTGGAATATCTTCATGGCTCGGTGACAACCATGTTGATGTGATTGCATCGTATAGAGACCAACGAAAGAAAAAGTACGAAACGAAGAGTGTGCTAGAGGTAAAGTCATTTAAAGACCTAGTCATTTCCGACAATAACCCGCTCAAAAAGATTCATAAGGCAATTGAAGATCTTGGTGGATCGTTACGAATTGCTGGATCAGACAGCAAACCTGTTTACGTTATTTCAGAAACACCGAGACAAAGGACATTGCGTTTGAAGCAGTATGTCGCACAGTTGGGGGGAAACAGTGCCCACAACTCGTGATTATTACGAAATACTCTCCGTCGAGCGCACCGCCGATGGTGACGAGATCAAGCGGTCTTACCGGCGCTTGGCGATGAAGTACCACCCGGACCGCAACCCGGGCGATGCCGAGGCCGAGGCCGCGTTCAAGGAGTGCGCCGAGGCCTACGAGGTGCTCTCGGACGCACAGAAACGCCAGATTTACGACCAGTACGGCCACGAGGGCCTGCGCGGTCGAGGAGCGGCGGCCCACGACTTCACACGCATGAACACCGAGGACATCTTCTCGATGTTCAACGATATCTTCGGTGGCGGCGGCGGGGGTCGAGGCCGGGGCGGTCGACGCGTCGCGCGGGGCTACGACCTCGAAACCGAAGTCACGATCGATCTCACCGATGTGCTCAACGGCGCCGAGCGCGATGTCGAGTTCACACGACTTGACGTCTGCAACACCTGCACAGGCAGCGGCGCCAAGCCGGGCTCCACGCCCGAAACCTGCCAGACCTGCGGCGGGCAGGGCAAGGTCCAGCAGGCGGGCCTGGGCGGCATGTTCCGCATGGTCACCGCCTGCCCCGCGTGCCGAGGCCGGGGCACACTCATCAAAGACAAGTGCGAGACCTGCAAAGGCAAGGGCCGGGTTTCCAAGAACCGCTCGCTGGCGGTCCGCATCCCCGCGGGCATCCAGGACGGGCAGGTCGTGCGCATCCAGGGCGAGGGCGAACCGCCACCGGCCGAGATATCACCGGCCGGCGATGGTGTCCGCGGCGACCTGCACGTTGTCGTCCGGATCAAGGAACACGAACTCTTCGAGCGCGAAGGCGACCATCTCGTCTTCGAGATGCCCATCGGTTTCTCGCAGGCCACGCTCGGCGCGGAGATCGAAGTCCCCACGCTCGAGAGCAAGCACAACCTCAAGATCCCCGCCGGCACGCAGCACGGCGAACTCTTCCGCATCCGCGAGCAGGGCACGCCCAATCTCCGATCCGGCAGGCGAGGCGATCTTGTCGTCATCACCAAGATCGAGATTCCCAAGAAACTCACCAAGGCGCAGCAGAAACTCCTGCGTGACTACGCCGCCACCGAAGACAAGAGTGTCCTCCCCGAATCGCACGGCTTCCTCGACAAAATCCGAGACATGCTCGGCGGGTAAAGCAGAGAAACGACCATGAACGACACCAACCACGACAAGCCCAACATCAACACCGGCGGCTGCTGCGGCGGCAAGGCCGAGGACTGCTGCCAGAATGAGCCGGCATCCGAGCCGACGCACGATCACGATGTTGAGCTTGAGATCAACGACCCGATAGGCGAACTCGAAGCCAAGCTCGCCGAGGCCGAGGCCCGGGCTCTGCGCACACTGGCGGACTTCCAGAACTTCCAGAAGCGGGCCGCAA
>CAXBOF010000666.1:0-1683 GCA_963977205.1 uncultured Phycisphaera sp.
CCGAGCCGCGATCGCTGCATCTGGCCTGAACCTGTCCGAGCCGGCGTACTGGATCGGAGAGCGGGCGATTCAGCTCACGCTTGCCGACCCGAAGGTGAAAAAAGAAACGCTCGTCAAGCTCTTGAAGGCTATGGAAGAGATCGGCGCTTACGACCTGGCTGTCCGGGCCGGCGAAGCGGCGGTCAGGCTCGACCCTTCGGACAACGCGCTCGCCTCGCGCGTCCGCAACATGGCGGCTCAGGCAACGATCGGGCGGGGTGGCTTCGATAACGCAGGCCAGCAGGGCGGATTCCGCGACAATGTCCGCGACTCTGAGAAGCAGAAACTCCTCGACGCGGCAGACCGGATCACCAAGACCGACGACGTCAAGGACCAGCTTGTTGTGGCGGCGAAAGCCGACTATGAAGCCCGTCCCGAGGACGTGCCCGCCAACAAGATGTACATCAAGCGTCTGCTCGATCGTGGTAAGGGAGACGACGAGAAAGTCGCCTACAACGTGGCTCTCAAGGCGCACGAAACGACCGGACAGATCTCGTTCAAGCAGCAGGCGATGGAGATCGAGCTGCGCGTGATGAAGCGTCAGGTCGCCAGCATCAAGTCCAAAGCCGAGGCGGGACAGGCCGACGCGGTTGAGCTGCTCCCCAAGGCCGAGAAGAAGTTCTTTGCCAAGCAGGTCGAATTCCAGCAGTGGCGGGTGAGCGCGTTCCCGACGGACAACGCGCCGCGGTTCGAGCTTGGGCGGCTGCTCTTTGCCGCGGGCATGTACAAAGAGGCCATCCCTCAGTTCCAGAAATCGCAGCAGGAAAACAAGTACAGGGCCATGTCGCTGGCGATGCTGGGCGAGTCGTTCGGCAAGATCGGCCTGACCGATCCCGCCATCGACACGCTCAAGCAGGCGATCTCGAACCACTCGGACCCGAACGATGATCTGGGTTTCCAGCTCAGATATGCCCTGATGCTGACGCTGACCGAGAAAGCCCGCAGCGACAAGAACTTGGAGGCGGCTCAGGAGGCCGAGAAGCTCGCATCTGGCATCGCGGTTTCGAGGTTCGATTACCGCGATATCCAGGAGCGGTACGACGAGGCCAAGAAGCTGGTCGCTGAGCTCCGCGCAGGCTGATGGACGCTGCCGACCCAGCCGCGTCCGGTGCACATCCGCCCAGAGCGATTGCGATCATCCCGGCCAGGCTCGCCTCGGAGCGGTTCCCCCGCAAGGCGCTGGCGGATGAGACGGGGCTGCCCATAGTCGTTCATGTCGCCCAGGCAGCAACCAAGGCCCGAACGGTCGAGCGTGTGGTCATCGCCTGCGATTCCGTAGAGATCGCAGAGGCTGCCGCGCGGCATGATGTTGAGTCCGTCCTGACCGATCCGAGTCACCCCAACGGCACAAGCCGAGTCGCCGAGGCTGCCCGGAATTTGGGAGTGACCGAAGACCTGATCGTTGTGAACGTGCAGGGCGATGAACCCGAGATTGAGCCGGTCACGATCGACGCGGCTGTGGAGGCACTGGCAAAGGCCGGCTCGCCTGTTGCGACGGTCGGGGCGCCGATTTCGTCGGATGAGGAAGCGGCGAACCCGAACATCGTCAAGCTTGTGTGTAATGAACGCGGGCTGGCGATGTACTTCTCCCGCTCACCGATCCCGTATCCGCGTGTGGGTGAGACCGTCCGATACAAACACATC
>CAXBOF010000667.1:0-1682 GCA_963977205.1 uncultured Phycisphaera sp.
CCGTCAGCACACCCGGTTCTCACTCGAAGAGATCGGCGGCTACTTCGGCGGCCGCGACCACACCACCGTCCTCCACGCCATCCGCACGATCACCGATCGCAAAGAACTCGAACCCGAGATCTCAAACGCCCTGGACGCCATCAACCAACGAATCCGCGAACCGGAATAATCCCGACGAGCCCGAAGCGCAAGCGAGGTTGGATCTTCTGACCTCCCCGCGCCGTCGCGCGTGCCAATGATCCCCGATGACACTGGCACTCGCAGAACCCGCAGCCAGCGCCGTCCTGCTCATGGTCTTTGGCGTCCTGATGGCCTGCTCGGTCTTCTTCACGCGCACGCTCGACCGCTTCGGCATCCCGGTTGTGCTCCTCTTTCTGGGCCTCGGCATGCTCGGCGGCTCGGAAGCCCTCGGCGGCGTCGCCTTCGACAACCACGCATTCGCCTACCGCATCGGCACCATCGCCCTGGTCCTCATCCTCTTTGACGGCGGGTTCAACACCAGCTTCCGGGCCATCAAACAGAGCGCCCTGCCCTCGGGCATCTTGGCGACCCTCGGCGTCGCCCTCACCGCCGGGTTCATGGCATGCATCGCCCGGCTGCTCGGGATGGCCTGGCCCGAGGCCCTGCTCATCGGGGCGATCGTCTCCTCCACAGATGCCGCAGCCGTCTTCGCCGTCCTGCGGGGCGGCGGCCTGCACATCAAGGACCGACCCCGCCGCATCCTCGAGGTCGAGAGCTGCATCAACGACCCCATGGCTGTCATCCTCACCGTCGCGATGATCGGCGTCATCCAGGCAGACCAGACCTCGCTCTGGCCACTCCTCTGGCTCGTGCCGCTCGAACTCGTCGTCGGCGCAGCCGTCGGCACGCTCGTCGGCTTCGGGGCCCGCTGGCTGCTCGCCCACGCCCGCATCCGCGCCTCGGGGCTCTTCCCCGTCGCCACGCTCGCCTCGGGATTCATCGCTTATGGCCTGGCCACCCTCGCCATGGGCAGCGGCTTTCTGGCCGTCTTTGTCACGGGAGCCGTCATGGGCGCCGGGCAGCTCCCATACAAGGCCGGCCTCGCCCGCGTCCACGATGCCGTCGCTTGGATGAGCCAGGTCACCATGTTCCTCATGCTGGGCCTGCTCGTCTTCCCGTCCAAGCTCGTCCCCGTCGCGGGCGTGGGTCTCGTCCTGGGTCTCGTGCTCGCGCTCGTTGCAAGGCCGCTGGCTGTCGCGGTCTGCCTCGCGCCGATGCGCCTGCCCCTCAAAGAAACGCTCTACGTCGGCTGGGTCGGCCTGCGCGGAGCCGTCCCGATCGTGCTGGCCATGTTCCCCATCATGGCAGAACTCCCCGGCTCCGAGCGCATCTTCCACATCGTCTTCTTCGTCGTGGTCGTCTCGGCGATCATCCCGGGCTCAGCCATCGTCCCCGCCACACGCAAGCTCGGCATGGGCGTCAAGGAACCCCCCACCCCCTCGGCCGCCATCGAGATGCACTCGATCCAGAACCTCAACGGCCAGATCCGCGCCTACCACATCGACCCCTCCGTCGCCGTCTGCGGCGCCACGCTTGCCGAGATCCAGTTCCCCGACCACGCCTCAGCGATGCTCATCGTTCGCGGCACAGAGCTCCTCGCCGCCAAAGGCAAAACCCGCATCCAGCCCGGCGACCACGTCTACCTCTTCTTCAACCCCGAA
>CAXBOF010000668.1:0-1678 GCA_963977205.1 uncultured Phycisphaera sp.
CGCGCCATCGCGGCCAGCGCAGCCCCGATGATGCAGACGCTCAGCAGTATCGGCGAAGCGGCCAGCGGCAGGAAACGCCCTCGGACCTGGAGCATGCCGCCCATGATCGCGGTGATGCAGACCATGGGCATGAAGGGCAAGAGCAGGGCGATCAGCCCGAAGCTGAATCGGCGGGCGTCGTCGCTCGCGGAGAAATAGAACCCGAGCGCAACCGCCTCGCCCGCGATGAGCAGGACGGTCGTGACGAGCGCGAGGCTGATCATGATGAGCGTGGCGTATCGCTCGGCCTGCTCCTGGCTTTCCTCGGCTAGTCGCGTGTAGCGGGGGATGAACGCGGCCGAGAGGGCGCCTTCACCGAGCAGCCGACGGAAGAGGTTGGGGATCGCAAAGGCGGCGGCGAACGCGGAGCCGACAAGTGAGTCGCCGAAGAGACGGACGGTGACGAGGTCGCGGGTCAGGCCGAAAAAGCGGGAGATGAGCGTCACCGACGCGACGGTGCGTGTGTCCCGGGCGATGGTGCTCGGCTTGGTGGTGCTCACGGGTGGGTTCACGGTGGGGAGCCTACACCCGCCGGAGGGGCTTTGGCTCCGGGTGTGTCCTGACGAGCAGCGAGAGCGAGCAGCCGATGATCAGGCCGATGACGTTGAAGGCGTAGTCGTCGAGGCCCGCGAATCGCCCGAGTGCGGGGATCATCTGCGTGGATTCATCGAAGGCGGCGTAGACGACACCGATTGCAAAGCAGCGCAGCGCGTTGGCGCGGGTGCCCGGCTCGCCCAGCAGGCCGGTGATGCAGAGCGCCAGCGACCACAGGCCAAAGGCGATGAAGTGGACGATGAGGTCGGGGCGTTTGATCGGCCCCTCGATGCGGAGCTGGGGCCAGTGCGTGCCGACAAAGAGCAGGACCGCGATACCAACGAACGCGAGGATGCGCAGCCAGCGCGGGAATGGGATCGTGATCACGTCGGGTACCCGTAGGGCGAGTCGTCGATCCATGATCTGGGCGAGGTGGCGCTGGAGCCCGGCTGGCTTGGCGTCCGGCTTGGCTGCTCGATCTGCGGCTTGTGTTCGACCTGCGCCTGCGATTCCGGGTTGGGCATTTGTTCCGGCTCGGGCTGAGGCTTGGGCTCGGCGACCTGCTCGATGATTGAACTGGTTCGCGTTTCTTTGGTCGGCTCGGGTATGGGTTCGGGCGCACCGGTCAGGTTGCGGGCGAGGGCCTCGTAGTCGGCGGCGCCCGCGGCCGAGGGGGCGTACTCGAAAATCGTCTGGCCGAAGCTCGGGCACTCGGCGAGTTTGATATTCCGTCGAATCGCCGGCCGCAAGAGTCGTGCGCTCGCCCACGGCACATCGGTGCCCTTGGCAGCCTCGAAGAAGTCCTCGAGATCCGCGACGACCTCCTGCGCGAGCGTGGTCTGCATCTCGTGCATGCAGAGGATCACACCCTCGACATTGAGCGAGGCGTTCAGCGACTGGCGCACAAGCTGGACGGTTTCGAGGAGCTTGCTGACGCCCTGCAGCGCGAGGTAGTGCGCCTGCATCGGGATGAGGACGCTGTCCGAGGCGGTCAGGGCGTTGAGTGTCAGCAGGCCCAGTGCTGGCGGGCAGTCGAGGATGACGACGTCGAACCGGTCGCGGACAGCGTTCAGGGCTTTCTGGAGCCGTTGATTGCGGTCGGGCG
>CAXBOF010000669.1:0-1671 GCA_963977205.1 uncultured Phycisphaera sp.
CCGCCATCAGCGGCAAGGGTGTTGACGATCTCCTCGAGATCCTCGACCTTCAGGCCCAGATTCTCGAGCTCACCTCTGACTTCGGCGGCCCGGCACGGGGCACCGTCATCGAGTCCCGCGCCGAGATCGGACGAGGCACCGTCGCAAACGTCCTTCTCCAGGACGGCAAGCTCTCTGTCGGCGACTTCATCGTCGCCGGCCCCGCCTTTGGGCGGGTCCGCGACATCACCGACGACCGCGGCAACAAGCTCAAAGAGGCCTACCCGCCAAGGCCCGTGCAGATCTCCGGCATCGACGAGCTCCCGCTGGCCGGCGACAAGTTCTACTGCGTCGACTCGCTCAAGAAGGCCCAATCGGCCGCCGAGCAGCGCCGCGAACGCGACCGCGAGACCCACCTGGCCCAGCCCAAGGTCACGCTCGACTCGCTCTTCGGCTCGATGGAAGACGTTGACATCAAGGAGATCCTCGTCGTCCTCAAGGCCGACGTGCAGGGCTCGATCGACGTGCTCAAGAACGAGATCGAGAAGATCTCGACCGAAGAGATCCGCATCCGCGTGCTGCACGCGGCCGTCGGCGGCATCACCGAGTCGGACGTCATCCTCGCCGAGGCATCCAAGGCGATCATCATCGGCTTCAACGTCATCCCCTCGGGCAAGGCCCGCCGGGAGGCCGACAACAAGGGCGTGGAGATCCGTACATACGACGTCATCTACCACATCACCGAGGACATCACCAAGGCCGCCGAGGGCATGCTCGACCCCGAACTCCGCCAGGAAGTTCTGGGCCACGCCGAGGTGCGTCAGGTCTTCAAGGTCTCCAAGGTCGGCGCGATCGCGGGCTGCTACATCACCGATGGCGTGGTCCAACGCGACGCGCTCATCCGTGTCACACGCAACGACATCGTCATCGAGAACGACCGCAGGCTCGAGCAGCTCAAACGCTTCAAGGACGACGCCAAGGAAGTCCGCTCCGGCATGGAGTGCGGCATGAAAATCGTCGGCTACGACGACATCAAGGAAGGCGACATCCTCGAGTGCTACAAGCAGATCGAGATCAAGCGGACGCTGTAATAAAGAGGCCAGGTTGGCAGAGAGCCAGTTCGCACAAATTAGCATGAATGCGTCCGGTCTCACATCTGGCCAGCTGGTCATGTGCTGTTTGGAGATATCCCCCTGATCATCGGTGTCCTCCAGTTCGAACTCGTGATACACGACAGCCAGTCCCTCAAGGACAAACGCTCTGTCGTGCGATCGGTCAAGGACCGACTCCACCGCGAGCACCAGGTCTCGGTGGCCGAGGTCGCCGCCCAGGACGTGCTCAACGTTGCGGTCCTGGCGCTGGCACTCGTCGGCACCGACGGCCGCTATGTGGGCCAAACACTCGACCGGATCACCGAGAAACTTCGCTCGCTCCACGGCGCTGAGCTCGGCTCCATCACGCGGCAACTCCTCAAAGGCGAGGCCTACGAGAACGCGGACGAACCCCTCGACGAGGAATCCCTCGCACAGGAAATGCTCGACAGAGCCAGTGAGGTGAGGCCATGAGCCAACGCAGCCAGCGGATCTCGGCCCTGCTCCGTGAAGCCGTACAGGGCGTCATTTCCAAGGGGCTCCAAGACCCCCGGGTGCGCGGCTTGATCACCGTCACCAAGGTCACCACCGCCGACGACCT
>CAXBOF010000670.1:0-1665 GCA_963977205.1 uncultured Phycisphaera sp.
CAGAAATATCTTCATGACCGGGACCGAGGCGTTTTTCTGCAACATCTTATCCCACTTGGACGGTCAACAATCAGGCTTGCCCACCGAGAAACGGACGAGGGTCAAATACTTTTTGGAGAAGCAACAGACGTGGGAGGGAGAAGCTTGGGTACCAAAGGAGACCGTCGGTCAAGGGGAAGGGGTCATCGAATACCCCAAGGATCGTATACTCCATCTCGCCCACATCGCGGGCTTCATCACCAGTTACCAGCGTCTAGCCGTGCTCGAGCAACTGTTCGCGATGGACTTCGACAAGCTGGTCAGGGTGTGCGTCGACGGCATCTACTTCTACGACCATCCCTTCGATATGAACGCGCGACAGTTCACCAGGAAGCCTGAGATGAGGCTCGGGAACGCACAGGCTGACTCCTACATGACCAATGGGTATTGGCCCGGAGACGAGCTCCCGGCATTTAGGCCGCAGTACAGGCGAGAGTTATTCCTCGGCGCCGGCGGAAACGGCAAGACGCACGCGAACCTGATCGACGAGGGGTTCATCAAGCCCATCTACATCGCCCCATCCTGGAAGCTCGCGCGCGCGAAGGCCAAAGAATATGGGTGCGAGGTCAGCGTTCTCGCCCGAGCGTATCACCCGGTGCATTCGCTCCCCATCATCAAGAAGCACAACGTCCTCATATTCGACGAGGCGTCCATGATCAGCCAACGGGAGAAAGACATGCTCTTCGACCTCTACAAGCACGCGAAGTTGATCTTCTGCGGCGACGTGGGCTACCAGTTACCGCCCATAGCGGGGAACCCGATCACGCACGATGGATTCGACAACATCGTGACGCTCACAGAGAACCATCGTTTCAAAGATACGGGCCACTACAACACGTGCATGCGGATGAGGGGTATGATCGACGAGGGTGCCAGCAAGGATCAGATCCGAGACTTTGTCAAGGCATCCTACCGGAACGTCGGCAAGGACCGGGTGCTTGAACTGTACGACCCGGCCAAAGATATCATCCTCGCGAGCAAGCACACGATCTGCGACGAGTGGACGAGCGAGTTTCCAGACAACAAATGGAAGTGCACGGAGAAGAATCAAGTCCACGCGGTCGGCGAGATCGTGTTGGGCGAGCCGCCGAAGGGGCGCTACGAAAAGCGCCACGGCTTCACCATCCACTCGGTCCAAGGCGAGACCTACGAGGGCAAGATCTTCATCGATATCAGGAACATGTTCGACCTGACCATGCTGTACACCGCGGTCTCGAGAGCGAGACGATCGGATCAAATACACATCATCGTCGGGCTGGAGGATCATAAGACGCTGCCGGGTAAGATCTACATTATCGAGTCACCTCACACGGATAAGGTCTATGTCGGGTCGACGTTCAAGACACTCGAGGTGCGGTTCCGAGGCCACCAATCCCGAGCCAACAAGACAGAGAGCAAACTGGTGATCGCCGCGGGCGGGGCAACCATTCGTCTTCTCACAGAGGTGAAATGTATCAATAGACAGGACCTCGAGGCTAGAGAGAGAGAATGCATAGCAAGGTTCGCCAACGCGGTGAACAAAAAACTGACGGCGGGGTTGTAAATAAAAAAGTAGTGTCGATTCGTATTCTCCCCTACTCTTCCAGAACCTCGTCTAAGATTCTGGAAAATTAGCGCGCCGGCGTC
>CAXBOF010000671.1:0-1663 GCA_963977205.1 uncultured Phycisphaera sp.
CCATAAAAAATATTTCCTGAATTTCCAGCTGGAAACTTGTGCGGAACATTTCTCTCGATTATGTTTGCTTGAATCAGGCTGCTTTGGGATGCAAGGTCCGGTAGCCGTCACTTGTGGGGGAAGACGGATTTCCTCGGGTTTCATGGGATCAGACAACGCTAAACGGGAGAGAAAAATGTCCACCAAACTGACAGTCGCATCGCTTCTGGCCGTCGCCTTCGCTGCACCAGCGGCCGCTGACATCACCATCTCGCTGGGTGCCAGCGCACCGACGTACTCGACCACGCTCACCTTCGATGAGCCGGGCACGCCCACGGGTGTCGTGCCGGCGAGCACCTGGGTCTCGACCCACGGCGTCGACATCGGCGGCGGCGACGGTCAGTCTGTCGTCGACAACTTCTCGGTCAACCCCGGTCAGGGCTGGCTCGGAACGGGCAACGCCTTCCTCGGCAACTTCGGCGTCTTCATGACGTTCGAGAACGACCTCACGGATTTCTCGTCGCAGGTCTGGGATCCGTCCGGCGCACCGAGCCCCTTCGGCGGCGGCGCGGTCGTCTTCCTCTTCGACGACGGTGTCGAAGTTGCAAACTTCGCCTTCACACCCAGCTGGGGCGGCGTCGGTGATGAATGGATTAACATCACCGCCACGGGCGGCATGGTCTTCGACGATGTTCGCATCCTCGGCTTCGGTTTCCAGCCCCTAACGCCTCCTGGAACGCGGTCCCCACGCCCGCCAGCGCTGCACTGATCGGTCTGGCCGGCCTGGTCTCGACGCGTCGTCGTCGCGCCTGAGTCTGCCTCTATCTCACACACTCCCGCGCACACTGTCTTACCGGGCGGTGTGCGCTTTGGACCAGAACATCGCCGTCACGCACGGCACATTGGAGCCAAGACAATGAACGCAGCAGGTGCAGCCGTTCTGATCGCCGCCGTCGGGTCGATCGCCGCCCATTCGCAAGCTCAGGTCTCATTTGAGATTTTCGGTGCGGGCTTTGCCGCCAATGACATCTCCGCGGACGGTTCGGTCATCGTGGGCAATTCGGTGAATGACGGGTTCTACCAGCAGGCACGCTGGACCCGTGACACTGGTTTCGTCCTGCTCGGGCAGGCTACGGGGCCGATCTTCGGCACGGGTGCGGGGGCGCCGCAGGTTTCCAATGATGGCACGCGCGTGTCATCGACCATCGCCAGTCTCGACAATACCTACATCACCGTCGGACTCTGGACCGAGGGTGAGGGCTGGCAGGAGATCTTCCCGCCATTGCTGCAGGATGCGTATCTGCTCGACAACTCGTACGGCTCGGCCTGGGCGCTCTCGGGTGACGGCACAACCGTCGCAGGACTCTTCTGGCGCGATCGGCTCACGCACGGGGGCGGCTCGGCGCACGGCTTCAGCTGGGACGAAACCAACGGCGGCGTCGATCTTGGAAGTATCGGCACGGGCCGTGACAGCCGAATCAACGGTGTGAACCTCGATGGCAGCGTTGCTGTTGGATGGGAAAGTCTCGAAACCGGGGAATGGCAGCCGGCGGTCTGGACCAACGGCACTCGGACCATTCTGGCTCAGTCGCCATCGATCAGTGAAGCGTCTGCGGTCAACGATGACGGGACCGTCATCTGCGGCTACTCGTGGGATGCTGCAAACGCGACAAGCATGGCGGCC
>CAXBOF010000672.1:0-1661 GCA_963977205.1 uncultured Phycisphaera sp.
TTCCGATCGCTGCGGGAACGAGATTCAGTTCGCCAGTCTCGAACCAGTGGGCCAGATCCGTGACCCACATATCGAACCCGCTCGTGCCGGTCCAGTAGCCAACCATCGCCCACCGGCAGTCTTTGGAGGGAGTGATCCAAGGCCCCCACGTGGTCGAAAGCTGTTTGAGTCTCTCCTCGGAGTAGCCCATATCGCCGTAGAAAGTGGCAAGATCGTGTTGGCGAAAGAGCGTGCGGTCCTGTCGATGATGCGTCCCAAGTTTGTGGAAACGGGAAACACCCGAGTAGGCGTCGTTCAGGTCTTCGAGTGCCGAGTAATAGAAGCCGGATGAGTCAGGGAGCCACTCGTCAAGTCGAACCTTGCCCGGGATCTCCTCGGCGAGCCACTCGCCCGAGTGGACGTCCATGACGTACAACGTCGAGTTCTCATCGCCCGCGCGGTACATACCAAAGGCCATCAAGGACCCGTCGGGGTTGGGCGCGGTCCACGAAACAGTGGTCAGGCCGGTCGGGTCAATCTGCTGCGGATCGAGGAGAATGATCTCCTCACCATCGAGTCCCTCTTTGGCGCAGATGATCGATTGGGGCATTGAGCCCTCGCGCCGGTTGTAGAAGTACATATCGCCGAACATGCGTGGTGCCGAGACGAGCGGGATTTCCATGAGCTCGCGCAAGCGCGATTCGAGTTCTGCCCGACCCGGGATCGAGTCGAGCGCATGGCGGGTGTAGTCGTTCTGAGCGTCGGTCCACTCGCCGAGTTCCTCGGTCATGTTGCCCTTGTCATCGCCCTCGAGCCAGCGGAAGTCGTCGCGGATCTCGACTCCATGAAGCGTGTCGGTGACCGTGCGGACCTCTGTCGCCGGCGGCTCACCGATCTGTGCGATCGCCATTGAAGAGCAGAAAGTCGCCAATACGAGTGCGAAAGCGGTCTGACGGGCCATGCGAAATCTCCTGGCTGCCGGCCAAGACGCCGGGAACAGATGGTACCACTGATGCGACAATCGGATTCAGACCGAGCGGTTTACTGCACGATGCCCTGTGTCAATCGCATGAAAGCGGTTTCGAGGTTGACCGCTTCTTCGCCAAATCCGTTGATGCGGTAGCCCGCATTCACCAGCATGCTGGGCACATCGCTCGGCGTGGTCGCAGAGTCATCCTCGAATACAACCTCGATCACGTTGCCATCGCCAGTCGCATCGCGCTCGTCGTCCTCGGCTTTGCGAAGCGTCACTTTGCGCACGCCGGGGACACTTGTCAGCATCTCGGCTGCCTGGCGTGAGCGGTCGGTCAGCATGACATGGAAAGTCCGCCCCACCTTCGCCCTGCGGATCGCTTCTTTGACGTTGCCCGAAAAGAGCAGCTTGCCCCGCTCGATGATGCCGACCTGATTGCAGAGCTCCGCCAGCTCATGCAGGATGTGCGAGCTGATCAGGATCGTCTTGCCCATCCGGCGGAGCTCCTTGAGCAATTCCCGGATCTCGATACGGGCGCGCGGGTCGAGGCCGCTGGCCGGCTCGTCCATGAGCAGGACTTTCGGATCGTGCAGCAGCACGCGCGCGATCGACAGCCGCTGCTGCATGCCCCGGCTCAGGCTGTTCACCTCGGCCGTCGCTTTGTACGTCAGATCGGTGAGTTCGAGCACATCGAGAACTACCTTCTTGC
>CAXBOF010000673.1:0-1660 GCA_963977205.1 uncultured Phycisphaera sp.
CATCCGCCGGATGGAGAAGCTGCCCGGCGCTCTCGTGATCATCGACGTCGCCAACGAGATGACCGCGATCAACGAGGCCCGCAAGCTGGGCATCCCCACCGTCTGCCTGATCGACACCGACGCCGACCCGATCTACGCCGACATCCCGATCCCGGGCAACGACGACTCGATGCGTTCGATCGACGTGGTGGTCCGCGAGATCTGCAAGGCGATCGCCGACGGCAAGCAGAACCGCACCGAGTCGACCTCGGCCGGGCGTGATTCCGAGGCGGGCCAGGGCGAACAGGGCCAGCGTCAGCGCAAGGGCTCGTCCCGCCGGAGCATGGCCCGCGGCGAGGCCTCGGCCTCAGCTAGCGACGATGCCCCTCGCAATGCGGACACCGTCACAGCCCCCGCCGCCGAGTGATCGCAGCAGCGACCATCCCAATCGAGACATGATTCACCGGGCGATCAAGCGCCCGATCCCCACATCCAATCCGCGCCGGAGGATCCGGCGCCCAGATTCCTTGGAGCCCCTGACATGGCCGACATCAACGCCAAAGACGTCATGGCCCTGCGCAATCGCACGGGTCTGCCCATGATGGCATGCAAGAAAGCACTTTCCGAGACCGGCGGCGACATCGACGCCGCCGAGGACCACCTCCGCAAGACCCTCAAGGGCAAGATGGAATCCCGCACCGAGCGTGCCGCCGCAGAGGGCCGAGTTGCGGTCGCGGTCAACGGCACCTCCGCCTCGATCGTCGATCTCCGCGCCGAGACCGACTTCACCGCCAAGAACGACAAATTCATCGAGGCGGTCGACAAGATCGCCCAGCTCGCTCTGGCTCAGCCTGCCGGCGACGTCGCACCGACCGAAGAGATGACCGCGATCATGGATGACATCCGCATCTCGACGGGCGAGAACGCCTCGATCGGGCGGATCCACAAGATCGAGAAGGCCAACGGCGAGAGCTTCAGCTCCTACGTCCACCACGACGGCAAGACCGCCGTGCTCATCCACGCGACCGCCGGCGCACCAGACGATGTCCTGCGTCAGATCTGCATGCACATCACAGCCGTCGTCCCGAGGCCCCTTGGCATCTCTGCCGAGGACATCCCCGCCGACATGATCGAAAGGGAGCGTAAGTTCCGCATGGAGCAGGCGATCGAATCCGGCAAGAACGAGGAAATCGCCGCCATGATGGTCGAGGGTGGCATGAAGAAGTTCTTCTCCGAAGTAGCCCTCAACGAGCAGGACTTCGTTGTCGACCCCACCAAGAAGATCAAGGATCTCCTCAACGGGGCTGCGATCAAGAAGTTTTTCCGCTGGGAAGTCGGCGAAGGCGTCTAAGCCCGCTCGCTCATTCGATTCATAACTTTGACCGGGGCACCCGCCCCGGTTTTTTTGTACCCTCTCGGCGTCCAATTCCGGACACGAAGGTTCAAATCATGCCCACACCTGTAGCCAGCTACACGATCCACCGGAAGGTGCTCAAGCTTCTCGGTGCCGCGTTCTACGTGACCGACGATGATGGCGAATTGCTCGGCTTCTGCAATCAGAAGGCCTTCCGCCTCCACGAAGACATCAGGCTCTACACCGATCAGACCAAGTCTGAGGAGGTCCTCTCGATCCGGGCTCGGTCTGTGATCGATTTCGGGGCCACCTACGACGTCCACGACG
>CAXBOF010000674.1:0-1657 GCA_963977205.1 uncultured Phycisphaera sp.
TCCAATTTGGGTTCAGTTCGTGCGAATGACAGCTGTATCGCCCGAGAAACGCTGTGACGCCTGCTTTGCCTCGGTGGAGTTGCCGAATCGCCCGACCCGGACTGCGTACAGCGGGCGGTTGTTGGCGATCGTGAGCTCAACCCGGGGGATATCAAGGCCCGCCTGCTGGGCAGCGGGGGTGGTCGCGCGGACGCGAGATTGCGCACGGGAACGGGACGAGAACGAGCCGAGCTGGACCGTAAACTGGCCGTCGTCGGCTGCGGGGAGGTCGGATGGGCCGCGGAGTTCCGCGACCGTGCGCATGCGGTCGGCTCTCATGTTGTCGCCCGCAAAGCCGAATTCTTGAGCGCCGTAATGGGCCGCCCAGCCCTTCATCGGACCCGCCAGGTCTTCTGAGGCGGATTGCAGCATGCGGGCAGCCTCGGAATGCTTCTCTTCATCAGCAAAGACCAGCCCGAGGGTGGCCTCGGCCCGTCCGCGGATGTTCTTGTCGGGCGAGCTCGTCAGCGGTTTGAGCCAACTCTTGGCCTCGTCGTGTTTCCCGAGTGCAGCCAGGGACATGCCCGCGATCAGGCGTTCGCTGCCATGGGGCGTGGTGGGAACGGCTTTGGCAGCCTCATACGCCTCGGTATAGGCTCGGGCCCGGTAGAGACTGATGTAGGACGGGTTGCCCGTCGCGTGAACGGAACGCGATGTATGGCACCCTCCGAGCACAAGGGCCAAGAGGGCGATGGTCGGGAAAGCAAGCGAAAATCGAGGTTGCATGGCTTTCATGCTCTCCACATCGGACCCACATCGAACGCGCCAACAATCTTCAGTCTATCGCCTGACGCCGATCCCGGCCGGGCGGCGTGGGGAGCCTCTATGAGCGTCCATTGGCCGATTTTTCGGTCGCTGCTTCGAAATGCCCGCAAGACCATGATGGTCGATGACCGCCGGTCCTATACCGGGGCCGAGATTCTGGTCGCCTCGTTTCACGTGGCCTCCGAGATCGAACGCCGGTGCAGCACCGACAAGGTCGGGCTCATGCTGCCCACGAGCGCCGCCTTCCCCATCGCAGCCCTGGCCGGGTGGATGCTCGGGCGGACAATCGTGCCACTCAACTACCTCCTCAAGCCGGAGGAGCTGGACTACGTCATCGATCACTGCGGCACGGACTTTGTCCTGACCGCAGGGCCGCTACTGGATGCAGTAGGCAGGCGTCCAACCGTCAAGAGCCTGTCCCTGATCGAGGACATCGATTTCAAGGCGGTCCCCGAACTCCGCTGGCCGGCGCTGGCTGATGACGATCAGCTTGCATCGCTCATCTACACCAGCGGCACCACCGGCAAGCCCAAGGGCGTCATGCTGACCCACGGCAACCTGGTCGCCAATATCCAGCAGGGCGCCCGTGGCATGCGGGCGACACCCAATGAGGTCTTCCTCGGTGTGCTCCCGCAATTCCACTGCTTCGGTGTGACGCAACTGACACTGACGCCCCTGACCATCGGCGCCAAGGTGGTGTACACCGCCCGGTTCAATCCGGGCAAGATCTTTGCGTTGGCAAAGGAGCATCAAGCCACGGTGTTCATCGGAATACCTTCGATGTACGGCGCCCTCATCAACGCCAAGGGCGGCAAGCCCGAGGACTTCGCATCGATGAGGCTGATGGTCTCGG
>CAXBOF010000675.1:0-1653 GCA_963977205.1 uncultured Phycisphaera sp.
CGGAGGCAACGAATTCGCCGATCGGGCCACCATCGTCTCCAACAACGGCCTCGAACTCTCGGGCGATTATCTCATCTGGCCCCCCGTGCTCAGCCTCCTCCGCGATTATCTCGAAGACACCGGCGACTCGGAATAGCCCGAGACATGCCGAGCGGAATACGCTGACTCCCTGCGGCGTTGGATATCTGCAACCCCAAAGAGAGAGCACACAATGGCAAGTGAGATCCACAAAGTCGTCATCATCGGTTCAGGCCCCGCCGGCTGGACCGCTGCGATCTACGCCGCACGCGCCAACCTCGACCCCGTTGTCTTCATCGGCGTCGCCAAGCAGCACCCCTCGATCCAGCTCCCCGGCGGGCAGCTCATGCTCACCACCGATGTCGAGAACTACCCGGGCTTCCCCGAGGGCATCTCCGGCCCCGAGATGATGAAAATGTTCCAGAAGCAGGCCGAGCGCTTCGGGACCACCATCCAGCCACGCGACATCGTCTCGATCAAACCGGGCGACCCCGGCAAGAACAAACCCCACGAGCTGACCACCGACAAGGGCGAGACCGTCCTGGCCCACACCGTCATCCTCGCCACCGGCGCCACCGCCAACTGGATGGGCCTCGAGTCCGAGATGCGCCTGGCCCAGGCCGGCGGCGGCGTCTCCGCCTGCGCCGTCTGCGATGGTGCGCTGCCCATGTTCCGCGACCAGCCGCTGGCCGTCGTCGGCGGGGGTGACAGCGCGATGGAAGAAGCCACCTATCTCACCAAGTTCGCCTCGACCGTCTACGTCATCCACCGACGCGACGAGCTCCGCGCCAGCAAGGTCATGCAGGAACGCTACCTCTCCAAGCCCAACGCCAAGGTCCTCTGGAACAAAGTCGTCGAGGATCTCAAGGCCGACAAGGACAAGTTCGGCAACGAGATGATCACCGGCGTCGTCCTCAAGGACACCGTCACCGGCGAGATCTCAACCCTCGAAGTCGGCGGCCTGTTCGTCGCCATCGGGCACACGCCCGCCACAGGCTTTCTGGCCGGCTCGGGTATCGAGCTCGACGAGAAAAAGTACGTCGTCCTCAACGACCGCACGACGGCGACGAACATCCCCGGCATCTTCGCCTCTGGCGACGTCGCCGACGCCAAGTACCGCCAGGCCATCACCGCCGCCGGCACAGGCTGCCAAGCCGCCCTCGACGCCGAGCACTTCCTCGGCGACCACAACCTCGCGTGAGCGTGTCAGAAACAACAGACACCATAGATCGCGATGGATTCACGATCCTTCGCAACGCATGCCGCACAAGGCTTGTCGATGCGCTGCGAGAATCACTCCCTCAGGTTGAGGGCGCTGGGCTTCGTAGCCTGCGGATGAAGTATCCGATTGTCGATCAGGTCTTCAATGAACCGGCGATCAAATCTGCAATCAGGGCCATCCTCGGCGAGCACTACCGATGCGTGCGAAGTATTCTCTTCGATAAGCGACCGGGCTCGAACTGGCTCGTCCCGCCGCACCGCGACATGACGATCTGTGTCCAAGAACGAATCGAGACACCAGGATTCGGGCCGTGGTCAGTCAAGGACAACATACCCCACGTGCAGCCGCCAGATGAAGTTCTTGACGCGATGCTCACTATCCGTCTCCACCTCGACGAAGCGACATCCGAATCT
>CAXBOF010000676.1:0-1637 GCA_963977205.1 uncultured Phycisphaera sp.
CCTCGACCTTGATCGCCTGCCGATCGAGACACCGGCGAGCGTTCGGCGGGTTTTGGATCGCTGCCTCGTGCGTGACAAGAACCTGCGTTATCGCGACATCGGCGATGTGCGCGTCGAGCTTCTGCGCACGGATGACGTGGCTTTGCAGGAAACGGCATCCTCACGGCAGCTCCCGATATGGCTCGCCCCTGTGGCTGCGCTGGCGCTGATCGCGGTGGCGGCGGGTGTGTGGTACGTCAAGCCGAGCCCGCATTCGGCACCGATCGAAGTTGTGCATTCGGACATCGCCCTGCCCGAGGATCTGCTGCTTGCGCACATGTATATGCCGGGTATCGCGATATCCGGCGACGGTCGAACGCTGGCGTTCTCAGGGGGGAACGCTCAATCGGTCACCGGGGCCAATCTCTTCTTCGGGGGCGCCCTCTACATCCGTCGCCTCGGGGAAGCCGACGCGGTGCCCGTTTCGGGCGCCGACAACGCGTGGCAACCCGCGTTCTCGCCCGACGGCTCGCGGATCGCCTACCTCAGGCGTGGCAGCCGATTCCACGGACATATCGAAACAATCGCGCTGACGGGTGGGCGACCAACGCGCGTGACCGAGGGCGGCAAGGCGATCACGGGGATCGATTGGAGCGACGAGGGTCGGATCATCTACGGAACAAGGGAAGGGCTGCGGAGCATCCCCGAGGGCGGCGGCCCGGTGACAGATCTTACAAGCAGGCCAGAGGATGGCACCGTGAAGATGCACGCCTTCCCCAACGCACTCCCCGGCGGGCGGGGCATCCTCTATAATGTTGTAAATGGGCTCAACCACAATACTTCGTACAGTCTCTGCATTCTCGATTCAGCGAGTGGGGAGAGCCGTGAGTTGCTCACCAACGCCAGCAACGCCCGGTACGTCCAAGGCCACATCGTCTTTGCACGCGAACACACCATCCACGCCGTCGGGTTTGATCTCGAGACCCTGACGCTGCGCGGCGAGCCCCGGCCGATGGGGATGAGCGTGATCCAGTCGCTGGCGGCCCCGAACTCCTGGCTCGTAAGCGGCGCGGCTCAGTTCGCGGTCTCGGACGCGGGTGACCTGGCGTTCGCACACGGCACGATCTGGCCGGAACTACCTTCAACGACGGTGTGGGTAACGCGCGACGGCGAAGAGGAGGTCATCGATATCGAGCCAGGCGCGTACATCGCGCCCCGGGTAGATCCGAGCGGCCGGCGGATCCTGCTGCCGAACTTCTACGATCCTAAGAGTGCCATCTGGGTGCACGACACGGTCCGCGGCGTGACCAGCCGCGTGCGTCAAGGCAACGGCGGTTGGGTCGCATGGGGTCCCGGGCCGAACGACTACACGTTCCATGAAAACGTCGGTGAAGCATTACGGGTGGGCTGGGCAACCATCGGCGATACCGCTGAGCCGTTCATGCCCGACCCCCCGCCGGGCTCGCGCTACTTCATGACCGATGGTTGGTCGCCCGACAGGCAGCACCTGATCTGCACGTCTGGCGAATGGGGCGACAATGTTGATCTCTTGGTGTGGAACCACACCGATGGGTGGACCAACCTGACCAACTCGCCCGGGGTCGACGAGCTCTGGCCCAACCTCTCGCCGGACGGCCGGTGGATCGCCTATGTCGCAC
>CAXBOF010000677.1:0-1637 GCA_963977205.1 uncultured Phycisphaera sp.
CGATCGATCCGGTCGGCTCGCTCCGCAAAAGCGCGTATGTCCGGATCACGCGCGGCTGCAACAAATTCTGTACGTACTGCGTCGTGCCCTTTACGCGCGGCGCCGAGATCCACCGCCCACCCGAGCACATCGTCGAGGAATGCCAACGGCTTGCTGACCAGGGCGTCTTGGAGATCACGCTGCTGGGCCAGACGGTGAATCACTACCGCTTCGAACACGACGCCGCGACGGTCGCCGGGGGCGTGACCCAGCCCCAGAAGGGCCGGGCGTTCAAGGGCGGGCACAAGCGTGATCCGCTCTCGGGCGCCAGCGTCACCACCTTTGCCGACCTGCTCTACCAGATCCACGAGAAAGCCCCGAGCATTCAGCGGCTGCGCTTCGTCACGAGCTACCCGCGGGACTTTGGCGACGATGTGCTGGAGGTCATCCGAGACTGCCCCCGCATCTGCCGGTACCTGCACGTTCCGGCGCAGACGGGCTCGGACCGCATGCTCAAGATGATGAACCGGGGCTACACGGTCAGCCAGTACGATGAATTCGTCTGTCGCGCCCGCGAACACCTGCACCAGCCCGAGATCGGCCGGCCGCTAATGATCTCGGGCGACATCATCGTCGGCTTCCCGACCGAGACCGACGAGGACTTCGCCCAGACGGTCTCGCTGCTGGAACGCTCACGCTACAAGAGCTGCTTCATTTTCAAGTACTCGCCTCGCCCCGGCACAGTTGCCTACGACAAGATCCCCGACGATGTGCCCGAGGCGGTCAAACGAGCTCCTTGCGGTGCAGAACCGGATTTCTGGCGAGATCAGCCGCGAGCAGGTCGGCAGCTCGTTCGACATCCTCGTCGAGGGGCCGAGCCAGCACGCGATCAAGGCCGCGGGCCTGAGCGGCAGGCAGGCCAAGAAAGCCTCGGGCGGCGTGCAGCTGACCATCGCTGGCCAGAGCGCCGACGAATCGGGCGACCTCTCCGTGACCGCAGTCCTTGAGCGCACGCACACCGACACCGTTCAGTTCTCGGGCAGAACCGACGGCGACCAGATCGTCATGTTCGACGCCGACGTTGCAGAAGCCAAGGCTTTGCCAGGTCAGATCCGGCGGGTACGCATCACCGAGGGCTCGGGGCTGACGCTCTTTGGTGAGTTGACCGACTGATTGAAATCCATGCTGGAGGGTGCCACGGGTTGTCTTGCAACCCGTGTTGTTGACCATTACTGAGCACGGCTTGCCGATGACGGACAAGACGTGGCACCCGGTCCCGACTTTGACTTTGGAACTTGGGTCAGTCTGGTCCTCCTCAATTGTCTTCCTCGAATCGCTCCCGGGCTCGGCGCTTGGCCGCCAGCAATCCCGATTCGCCCTTGTCTTTTGTCTTTGGTTTCGTTTCGTCGCTGAGCTTCGTCGGCTTCTCTGATCCGGACTTCGTTTCTCGGGCAGCCTTGCGCACCTGGACGCGTCTTTGCCGAGCTTCGAGGGCGACCTTGGACGCGTCGGCTGCGGTCAGCCGGACCGACGCGGCTTCTTCTTTGTCGGCTTTGGCGGACTTGCGGAGCTCGCTGAGTGTCGCACCGGCTGCCGATGCGCCGGCCCCGGCGGCTCTGGGCTCGCGCTCGGTGATGAATCGGTCCCACGCGATCCGT
>CAXBOF010000678.1:0-1635 GCA_963977205.1 uncultured Phycisphaera sp.
CCAGCCGTAGCTGACGCGTCGCTGTTCTTCCTGCTGAGTGATCGTGTGGCTCATGGGCAGGGCGATGTAGTTCTCGCCATAGACAGCCCGAGCGATCCACGCGACCGCGCGCCTGGGCACGATCTCTTTGATGAACACGACAGCTCGCCGCCATTGGCCATCGGGCCCCCTCCGCCGCACATAAAACCGCAGATTGAGTTCCTCGAACGTGCGGTGCCCGGGCCAGGCGACACCCATGACGCGCGTATCCATGAACATAAACCCGACGACGCTCACGAACGTCCGTCCCTCGTAGTCGTCAAGCTCGGTGCCATCCGGCACCATCGGACGCAGAATCGCAGGGTCGATGTCGTAGCTGAGCATCACGAGGTGACGCCACTGGGCGGAGAGAAACGGGCGTTGCGGCTTTTCCTGTTCCATATTCATCACCCCCGCAAGGGGTTCTTCCCCTTCGCCTCGCGAGCTTCATTGAGCGCAGCCAGCGCCCGCGGCTCCTTGGCGATCAGCTTGATGAGCTGGCTGCGTGTGCAACTCAGCCGAAGAGCCGCCCGCTTCATATCCAGCCCCGCGTCATGGATCACATCCATCGCCTCTGCGAGCATCGCGGGGTAGTCCCGGTGGTCGTGGTTGCAGGCGATCTTCTCGCCCCGCACGCGCGATCGCCACAACTCCGAACCGATTTCCCCCAGCGGCACGGGCGCGCGAGCGCCGATGGCAAGCACGGTCCGCAGGCGACGCACCGCGACGCGTTTGTTCTCCTGAGCGCTTCGCCGCTCACCCGCGTGTGCTTCGAGACCCGTGGGTGTGTGCGTGAGTTCAACGAGCGTCTGCACACGGTTGCGGTGCTGTCCGCCCGGCCCACTCGTCCGCCCGCGCCCGAGCTGGCACGACTTGAGTAATTCCTCATCACTTAATGACGCCGGGTGAGGCGTCGGCACGAGTATCGGATTCACCATCGGGTGCGCCTGCATGATCAGCAGCCGCTCATCGTCGGGCTCATGCTTGGTGAAGCACGGAGCGTCAGGTCGTCCTTCTCGCCCATCGCCAGGCGGGAGTGCCCGAGCCCCGCGATCATGGCCGCGTTGTCCACGCAGTACCGCATCTCGGGCAAGACGAGCTTTAGACCGTGTTTTTCGGCAAGCTCACCAAGTTCGCGCCGAATCCGTGAGTTCGCCGACACACCCCCACCGACGATGATCGCCCTTGGCTTCTCGTCCATCGCCTCGATCGCGCGTTCCATCTTGAGTACGATCGCTTTGCTCGCGACACGCTGGAAGCTGGCCGCCAGGTCTCGCTTGCGTTCTGGCGTCAATGCAGCGTTCGTCCGCTCGAACACGCCGCCGGGTCCCGGTACACCACGGACCTCGTAGAGCAGCGCCGTCTTCAAACCCGAGAACGAGAAGTCCAGCGACTCTTTCCCAAGCCGACTGACGGGCAATTCCACGGCGCGGTCGTTGGCATCAATTTCCTGAGCCAGCCGATCGATCGTCGGCCCGCCCGGGTGCCCCAGCCCCAGGATCGCGGCCGCCTTGTCGTACGCCTCGCCAACCGCATCGTCGATCGTTCCGCCGAGCTTGGTGAGCTTTGTCGGCGAATCACACCGGAACATCGCTGTGTGCCCGCCCGAGATCACCA
>CAXBOF010000679.1:0-1634 GCA_963977205.1 uncultured Phycisphaera sp.
CCTGCGCACGCCCCGGCTCGTACGACTCGGCCGGCCAGAATCGGCTGCTATCGGGCGTGAGCGCCTCGTCGATCAGGATCGGCTCACCCTCGGGATCGCTCGGGTCGATACCGAACTCGAACTTGGTGTCGGCGATAATGACGCCACGCTCGGCCGCATACGCCGACGCTCGTTCGTAGATCGCAAGCGAGATCCGTTTGACCTGCTCAAGCCGGGCATCGCCGATGATCGAGCGGGCCTTGTCCTCGCTGATGTTCTCGTCGTGTTCGCCCTCTTCGGCCTTGGTCGCGGGCGTGAAGATGGGCTTTGGCAATTTGTCACACTGGACAAGCCCCGCCGGCAGCTTGATCCCACAGACCGAGCCGGACTGCCGGTAGTCATTGAGTCCCGTGCCCTCGAGGTACCCCCGCACGACGCACTCGACGGGCAGCACTTGGCAGCGTTTGCCGATCGTGATGCGTCCCTCAAGCTCATCTCGGGTCGTGCCGCCGGGTTTGAGCGCCGAATCGGGGATATCCCTCGCCTCGGTCGAAATCAGGTGCGTTCGGCAGAGGCCTTCCTGTTCGATCCAGCGGAGCCAGAAGGCCGCGATCGACGTCAGGAGCACCCCTTTGCCCGGAACAGGCGTGGGCAGCACCACATCGAAGGCCGAGAGGCGGTCCGAGGCGACCATGAGCAGCCGATCGGTTCCGGTTGTGTCCGGTCCCAGTTCGTAGACATCACGGACTTTGCCCCGCCGAACGGGCAGATTCAGGTCGGATTGAAACAGGCTTTGCATGTTTCCCAGCGAGTCCTTTGATGGAGGGGCTCCGAGCCAGATATCGTAGGGAGGCAGCCAGCGCCCACGCGCCGGATCGGGTACGGTCCGCACGGAGGCATTTGCAGCCCGGGAGGTCTTCCAGAGCGATGCTCAGCTTTGCAGTATTTGACAGCACGGGTCCCGCGTCCGATTGGGCCACAGCCGAGTCGCACGTGTTCGGTCAGGACGAGGTCCCCGTCCCGGCCGAGGTCCGCGCTGTCCCCGGACACATCGTCTGCGAGAAGCACTCCGCCGAGGCCGCGGGTCTGGCGACCGTCTTCCCGCCCATCGAAGAGCACGATGGCTCGCCGCTCTTCCTCCAGACCTGCCTGCTCCCCGAACGCGACCACCCGTACCTGCTCAGCCTCGAGCTCGCGCGCCAGCGGATCATGACGCTGCTCAACAAGCTCGAAGACTGGGGACTCTTCGACCTTGCCGCCGACCACCCCGCGATGCTCGCGCTCGAAGAAGCGCGGCTGGCGTTCACAAAGGCGCTCGTGAGCCACCGTCTCAACCAGGGCGAGGACGGCTCATACGCCAAGCAAGCCGACAAAATGGCCCGCGAAGCCATCAACCTAGCGCTCAAAGCCAGTGATGCGCTCGGTCTGGGCAGCCACGAGCGCGCCCTGCCCGACCGCGTCAGCGGGGCTGCCTACGCCAACGCCGTCGGCAAGGACCCCGCCAAGGGCCCGTTCCAGGGGCCAGCAGTCAAAAGCCCCAACGACACCGGCCTCGTTCTGCCCGTCAAGCCCGCGATCTCCGTGGGCCTGAACCCTGTGCAGTTCTCTGAGTCACTGCAGAATCTCATCACGACAGGTTGTGACTTCATCTCGCT
>CAXBOF010000680.1:0-1633 GCA_963977205.1 uncultured Phycisphaera sp.
CTCAACATCATCGTCACCGGCGGGCTCATCCTGATCGGTGTCCTGGGCATGGCGATGCTCATGCCAAAGCAGGGCGGCAAGATGTGCCCAGCACTGAGTCAAACTTCCAAACAGTCAGAAGACCGGGTCGCGGATGAGCCCAAGCCCATCATTGTGCGCACACTCGAAGAGACGCCGATCGTCAATCTTCTTTTGGCAGCGCTTATCGCGTGGTGGGCTTTTGGGTTCTACTTCCCCGCAGGCGAAAGCGCCAAGAGCGGCATCCTGCGGCTCTCACCGAACGAGGTGAACCTGACCATGCTCATGCTCGGGCTTGTGCTCCACGGCTCACCGAGATCGTTCATCGCGGCTGTCGAGGACGGCGCACGCGGATGCGCCGGCATCATCGTGCAGTTCCCGCTCTACGCGGGCATCATGGGCATGATGCACGCCAGCGGCCTGACCGCGCAGATCGCCGGTGCCATCAGCGCCAGCGCCGGCCCGAACACACTGGCACCCCTGACCTGCGTGAGCGCCGGGATCGTCAATCTGTTCGTGCCCTCCGGCGGGGGACAATGGGGCGTGCAGGGGCCGATCGTCATCGAAAGTGCGCTGGCGACGGGTGTCGAATTGCCCAAAGCGGTCATGGCTCTGGCGTACGGCGACCAGCTCACCAACATGCTCCAGCCCTTCTGGGCCTTGCCGCTCTTGGCCATCACCGGTGCCAAAGCCCGTGAGATCGTGGGCTATACGGCCATCGTGATGATTCTGAGTCTCATCTGGACGCTCGGGTGCCTATTGGTTCTGTAGAGTGTGCAGCAAGAGCGCCCGCAGCCATCGGGCCAATTACGATTGCCAATTGCCAGCACCGATTGCGAGTGATTGCCCGCGATGACCACGATCCCGCCTGCACAGAACGATGCCACGCTGAGCCTGCCCGTGCTGCGCGTGCGCCTGCCCGATGGCTGCGCGCCCGAATCGACGCAGTGCGAGAGCTGCGTGATGCGCTGGATCGAAAAACGCAGCGCCGCCGAGCTGGGCCAGGACCTCGAGGGCGCCGACCGACTGTCGCTGGTCGTCCCGATCACGAACCTGCGCAGCCAGGCGGGTGTTCGGCGGATCAACCGCAGGCTCCACGCCAAGGGCATCGATGCGCACGCTTCGCTCGAAACGCGTGAGCTTCGCCTGAACTTTGCGCGAGGCCATTGCCCGCTGCACGAAACGACCAGTGCGCTGGCGGGCACCGGGTTTCGGCTGAGTCTCGAGGATGCACGGATCGAGCCGGGGAGCGAGCCGTCGGCCCTGATGGGGCGGATTCATCGCGGTCTTTCGCTGGGCGAGTCGGCGCTCCGCTCGATTGCCGGTCAGCGTGACCTCCTGCTCACCTCGATCGCGGGCGTGCTGCTCGTTGCGGGGTTCAGTGTGCATCTCGCGGGCGGGCCCGAGTGGCTGCGGATTGGCCTCTTGGCGGTCAGCGCGGTACTGGCGAGCACCGCGACCTTCCCCGATGCGATCGAGGAACTCAAGGGCCTGCGCGTCAACGTGGATGTCCTGATGTTCGTGGCCGCGGCCGGCGCAGCGGCTCTTGGTCACTACGAAGAGGGCGCGTTCCTGCTCTTCCTGTTCGGTCTGGGCGCTGCGGGCGAGCACATGG
>CAXBOF010000681.1:0-1630 GCA_963977205.1 uncultured Phycisphaera sp.
GTGTTTCGAGTGTGTGCAGCGTGCGTGAATCGCTGAGCGGGAGCGTGAGTGTCACCTCGCGGTCCTCGCCCAAGACGGCCTCTCGGACTTGGGCGGCGAGTTCATCCTGGCCCCGGCTCGGGTTGTCCTGTGTCGAGGGGAGTGCGGAGATGGGCAGCGAGTTGGGGATCTTCTGCTGCCAGACGAGCAGCTCACGGTTGTCGCCAAGGCGGTCGACCTTGTTGAGCAGGACGAGACGCTCGGGGCGATGCCAATCGGGGATGTTGCTGTGGCCGGCACCCTTGGAGAGCGCCCGCTTGTGCTCGCGCTCGACATCGTCGAAGAGTTCATCGAGTGTGCGGATGACCTCGTTGTACTGGAGCTCGGCCGAGGGGTCTGAAACATCGAGCAGAATCAGCAAGAGGTCGGCATGGGTGGCCTCTTCGAGCGTGGCGCGGAAGCTGGCGACGAGCTTGTGGGGCAGGTCGCGGACGAAGCCGACGGTGTCGGAGAGCATGACATTGACGCCCTGGCCAAGATCCCACTTGCGTGTACGGGTCATGAGCGTGGCGAAGAGGCGGTCGTCGGCGTACGCGCCGCCCTCGGTGAGGGAGTTGAAGAGCGTGCTCTTGCCGGCGTTGGTGTAGCCGACAAGCCCGACGGTGAAACTGTCGCTGTTGCGTTTCTCGACGGAGCGGGTCTTGCGCGCTTGGATGACCGCCAGCTCGCGCTTGAGGTGGCTCTTGCGCTGCATGACGAGTCTTCGGTCGATCTCGAGCTGCTGCTCACCCGGGCCCCGCGTGCCGACGCCGCCGGGTGAGCCACCAACGATGCGTTCGAGGTGGGTCCACATCGCACGCAGGCGCGGGTAGGTGTACTCGAGCTGCGCGATCTCGACCTGCAGCTTGGCCTCGTGGGTCGTGGCGCGGCTGGCGAAGATGTCGAGGATGACCTCGGAGCGATCGAGGACCTTGCGTTCGACGACCTTCTCGATGTTGGCGATCTGCTTTGGGCTCAGCTCGTGGTCAAAGATGACGGTCTTGGCGTTGAGTTCGGCGCAGAGGGACTTGAGCTCTTCGAGCTTGCCCGAGCCCATATAGGAGCCAGCGACCGGCCGCTGAAGCTGCTGCTCAAGTGTGCCCACGACGACCGCGCCGGCCTGCTCGGCCAGTGCTTGGAGTTCGCCAAAGGGATCGGCGTGGTTGTAGCGTGAATCCGGCAGACGGACAGCGGCAAGCACGGCTCGTTCGGATTGGGCTTTGACTTCGTTGCGGTGGCTGGTGTTCATAGTGAGGTTGGAAAGGATAGCAGTGTTCGGCCCGTCACTCGGCGATCGGTTTCTGGCACTCGTTTCGGATATTGATGCTGCAATTACGGATGCCGGGTGCCGACAGTTGATCCTACTCTTCTGCATGCTCATCCTGGGGATCGAGAGTTCGTGTGATGAAACGGCCTGCGCGGTCGTGGAGGATGGGCGGCGGGTCCGATCGAGTGTCGTGGCCGGTCAGCAGGAGATCCACGAGGAATACGGCGGGGTCGTGCCCGAGCTTGCCAGCCGGGCGCACGCGGAACGGATCACGGGCGTTGTCACGAGAGCGATCGAGGAAGCCGGGTGCGGTTTTGACGATCTGGACGCCATCGCTGTTGGGCA
>CAXBOF010000682.1:0-1628 GCA_963977205.1 uncultured Phycisphaera sp.
CGAGGTCCGTGATCTGTGCGCGAAGTTCCCAATGCCGGGCCACTGAGCCCGGTTTGGCCCGTGGTACGATGCGGGCGGAGGGCCTTTCGATGCGAATGATGTATACGTGTGTCGGAGCCGTGTGTGCCGCTGTAGCCGGCGGAGTGTTTGCGGATGAAGGTCCGGACGAGGCGCTCCGCGAGCGCACGGGCGGTCTGCTGACGGCCGAGAGCTTCCAGCCTTACGCCGACGAGGCCGAGGTCTTTGGTTCGGGCCCGTACCCGAGCGTCTACGTTCGCGGCTCGGCGGCCCTGGTCTTCCCGTTCGATACGGAGGTCGAAACCATATCGTTCGGCGATGATGTCGAGCTGAATTCGAAGATCGGTGTGGGCTACAGCGTGGGCATTGGCTTGCGACTCGGGCCGGGGCCAAACCCCGCCGACCCGGGCGTGGGCTACCGCTTCGAGGCCGAGTACGCACAGCGGTTCTACGACACCGACAGCCTCATCAACGACGACGGCGACACCCTCGCGGACGTTGACGGCGACATCGAGATCTCGATGTTCATGGGCAACATTCTCTTCGACGTCTGCAACGAGGGCTACCGGGGGTATCTGGGCTTCGGCGCGGGCATCGCGATGGTCGATGCCGAGATCGAGGGCACGAGCGACGACGACACCAGCTTTGCGCTGCAGATTCCGATCGGCGTCGAGATCCGCGTCGTCGACAACGTCTGGATCGACGTCGGCACACGCTGGGTATACATCCCCGGGATCGACCTCAACACGGATATCGAAGAGCTGAGCGTCCTCACCGCGGACCTGCACGTGGGTGTGGTGGTGGAGTTCTGATCAGCGGGCATCGATCACACGCTCGGCGCTGTGCGAAGCGCCCGTGATCGCGTCGTGCAGCACGGCCCGCAGGGCAACGCCCGTCGTCGGTGTGCGGGTGAGCGGCACGCGGAGCATGTACGAGGCCCCGCCCAAGCCGGAGGTGTAGCTCTCGCGGAGTTCTGTGGGCGTCACCACGCGTTCGCCGAGCACCGCAGCGTCGTCGCCCTGCTCACCGATCTCGACCACGCGCAGCTCGACCGACGCGACCGCTTGAACGAACCGCCCCTTGCCGTCGGATGTTCGCAGCAGAAACGCCGCGGCCGGTGCGCCGTCCTGGGTCTCGACCGTTGTAGCACGCGCCAGCGAGATGCTCGCCACGCGGGGCAGCGCGGTCAGAATGTCATCGGGCAGCGGCGAATCAAGCCGATTGTTGAGTTCGCTGTTCTTGCTCTTGAGTTCGGCGTTCTCGGCTTCGAGCGAAGTGACCTGTTCCTTGAGCGATTCACGCTCGAGGCGCAGGGCGTCGTTGGCTTTGGCGATGCGTTTGCCGGAGCTGCACCCGATCAGGCTAACCAAGAGCACGGGGAGCAGGATGCCGACGATCGCTCGTTTCATGCTCGCAGTGTAGTTCGCGGGTCTAGCTGTCGCGTGTGTGGACGAGATAGTCGGCCACGGGCTCGAGCACGATCTCGGGCAGGCTTTCCTCGGTTGCGTCACGCATGAGCGCTGACGCCTCGGCAGCGACGGGCGGGCCTTCGAAGGCGGTGCTGCGGGCCTCGGCGGAGGGCCACTGGGCGTAGGCGTACCAGATGCCGT
>CAXBOF010000683.1:0-1624 GCA_963977205.1 uncultured Phycisphaera sp.
CTCTTCGACCTGGATCGGTGTCAGCCCCTTGCGCTCAAGCTCCTGGGCCGCTGTGCGCGCCGAGAGACTCTCAAGGTACCCGCGGACGCGTTTGCCCGTCGTGTCAAAGGCTGTGTATCGGAACGCACCCACAGAGATCCAATCAGCCAGCATCCTGCGCGAGCAGCTCGTCTATCGCCGCGATCACTTTCGGATCATCGGGCGACGTCCGTGTATCAAACCGGTACACAACTTCGCCTTTGCGGTTAACGAGAAACTTGGTGAAGTTCCATTCCGGGTCGCCGCCGATCGGCTCGGGCTGCGATGCAAGCTCCTTGTAGAGCGGGTGCACATCATCACCGATCACATCGATCTTGGCGAACATCGGGAACTCGACGCCGTACGTCGATCGGCAGAACTCGGCGACCTCCGCGTTGGTGCCCGGCTCCTGCTGGCCAAAGTTGTTGGCAGGGAATCCCAGAACCACGAAGCCGTCACCCTTGCGCTCCGAATACAACTGCTCGAGCGGCTCGTACTGCTTCGTAAAGCCGCACTTGCTGGCGACGTTGACGATCATCACGACCTGTCCCTTGTACTTGGACAGGTCCTCTGTTTCACCCGTGATCCGGTCGGCCTTGTGGTCGAGCACGTAGGCGTTGTCCATGGTCGTCTCCTCGCTGGCAGGTGCGTTGGTGGTGTCCGCATTCTCGGGTGCTGAATCCGACTGAACAACGGTGTTGGTCGGATTGTCCGCATCCGTAATCTGACCGGCTTCATTCGAGCAGCCGATCAGAATCCCGATCGCTCCGAGGACCACCAAACCTTCAAACGCTTTCATGACTCACTTCTCCGGCCGAGGCCCGCTACGACATACGATACCAGCAATGGTAGAACTCAGACGTACCGTGCGTGCAAATCTCGGCGGGGGGCACCCCTCCGAACTCCCTTCAGGGACCAACGGCCACGCCGGACAGCCCGCGATGCGGGGGCTGGGCACCTATTACGAATTCGACGTCTGCTGCCAGGGCGAGCCCGACCCCGCCACGGGCTACCTCGTCAACATCAAGCACATCGACCAGGCGGTCCGCGCCGTCATCCTTCCCCGCGTGCACCACGAGCTCATCACCAGCACCGCAAGCGAACCTGCCTCGCTGCTGCCCGAACTGGCGGCCGCGCTTGCGCCAGAACTCGAGGTGCGACTCATTGCCCTGCGCTGGACACTCTCGCCGACTTTCAGTCTGGAGTACCAAATGAACGAGCCACAAACCATTCTTATGCGTCAGCGTTTCGAGTTCGCCGCCGCCCACAGGCTCAACGTGCCCTCGATGTCACCCGAAGAAAACCAAGCCGTCTTCGGCAAGTGCAACAACCCCTCGGGTCATGGCCACAACTACGAGCTCGAAGTCTGCGTCACAAAGCCACTCACCGAACACGCCATGCACGCCGCCGAGCTCGAACAGATCGTCGATGAAACCGTCATCCAGCGATTCGACCACAAGCACCTGAATCTCGACACGCCCGAGTTCGCCACGGATGCGGGCCTGAACCCCTCCGTCGAGAACATCGCACGCGTCTGTCACGACCTCCTGGCACCGGCTCTGGCCTCAGGGTCCGGAAACCCCAAACTCCGGAGCGTCACCGTCTG
>CAXBOF010000684.1:0-1623 GCA_963977205.1 uncultured Phycisphaera sp.
TTCTCCGTCGGATTTGATCGAATATCGAGCTGCCATGGCTCTAATTTCCGTTCTTTACCCCGCCGCTCCATTTGAGCTTGGTGCGCACGACGCTGAAGTGTTCGTAGCCAACGCGATGAATGAGTTTGAGTTGGGGGGCCGCGACCGTGATTTCAACTTCGCCGCCTTGGCAGATTTTCAAATTTCGTTGTCCATCGACGGCCACCAACGCGCAGGTGTCGGGGTGGGACGGGGCGATCCGCAACTTCACATCCGAGCGAAAGATGATCGAACGGTTGCTGAGAGTGTGAGGGCAAATCGGAGTCAATGCGATGACCTCAGCATCGGGGTGGATCAACGGTCCGCCCGCGGAAAGGTTGTAGGCGGTCGAGCCGGCCGGGGTGGAAAATATCAGCCCGTCGCAGGTGTAGGTGGTGACGAATTCGTCGTTGGCGAAGACGGACAGCTCGATCAGTCGCGAGTGTTTTTCGTCTTTGATCAACACATCGTTGAGGGCGAGATCGTGTTGGCCGGGGGCCGTGGAACAATCCAACAATGCGCGCTCAGCGACGCGATAGTTGCCTTCCAGCATGGCGGCAAAATCATGGCGGGCTTCCTCGGCCGAAAATGTGGTGAGGAACCCGAGAGAACCGCGGTTGACGCCGATGATCGGAATATTGGCGTGAGCCGCCGCGGGAACGATGCCAAGTAGGGTGCCGTCGCCGCCGATTACACAGCAGGCGTCATGGCCCACGAGCGCATCAAGCGGGAGGGGGAATGTTTCGATCGTTTCGACGGCGACCCCGGCGCTGCGGGCAATCGTGATGAGATCTTCGGCAATCTCCGGGGCGCCCGATTTTTGGGCGTTGATGACAAAAGCGAGAGAGCGGATCGGTGACATGAGGACAAGCAGGTTGAGCCCGAAAGCAATCAGCCGGAGGGCAGTCGTGCAATGGCGGAAAGTTAAGGCCCCGACAGGAGACCGCGGTGGCGGAGAGGGGTCACGCTTTGTGCAGGCCGATCAAAAACTCTCGATTGCCGTCGGTGCCGACAATGGGGGAGTCCATCGTGCCGATCAATGTGGCACCGGGCAGTTCCGATAAGGCAAAAGCTTGAATATCGTCCAGGATCTGGGCTTGCACGGCCGCATCACGGATTACGCCTCGGCCCTTATCGACTTCGGCTTTTCCGGCTTCAAATTGAGGCTTCACGAGCGCGACCAATCGACCACCGGGAACCAGACGGGTCCAGACCGCGGGCAACACCTTGCGCAATGAAATGAACGATAGGTCCATCACTGCGATGTCGAACTGATCGCGGGGAAGTTCCGCGGTGGCGAGGGTGCGGGCGTTGAGCTTTTCGATATTGGTCACGCGGACATCCTCACGAAGCTTGGGGTGGAGTTGAGCCCGCCCGACATCGACGCACACGACATCGGTCGCGCCGGCCTGTAGGGCGCAGTCGGTGAAACCACCGGTTGAGGCGCCCACGTCCAGCACGTGTAATCCGGCGAGTGACAGGGTGAAGTGGTCGAGGAATCCTTGGAGCTTTTCGCCTCCTCGACTGACGAAACGAGGGGGCTGGTCCACTGCGATGTCCAAGTCTATTGGATACGCTTTGCCGGGTTTATCGAGTCGAGCACTT
>CAXBOF010000685.1:0-1616 GCA_963977205.1 uncultured Phycisphaera sp.
GAAGTCGGCAAGGTCTGCATCGTTGGCCGCAACCCCGATGCGCTCTGGTTCGACGACTACGCCGACCGCGTGCTCTTCGATGAGGCCGGTCTGTTCGAGTACACCCGCGTGAAGTCGAAGAAAGTCGATCTCGAGGAAGTGGCCAAGGAAGCCGTCTGATGATCAACAAACAGGTGGCCTCGGCAGCCGAGGCCCTGGCTGATGTTGCCGATGGCGCGACGGTCATGATCGGTGGTTTCGGCGAGGCCGGCAGCCCGATCGAGCTCATCCATGCGCTCATCGATCAGGGCGCTCGGGATCTCACCGTCGTCAGCAACAACGCCGGCAGTGGGGAGGTCGGCCTTGCCGCGCTCATCAAAACCGGGCGTGTTTCCAAGGTGATCTGCTCGTATCCGCGTACAGCCAATTCAACAGTTTTCCCTGAACTCTACAACGCAGGGAAGCTTGAGCTCGAGCTCGTGCCGCAGGGCACACTGGCCGAGCGCATCCGTGCTGGCGGCGCGGGCATCCCAGCGTTCTATACGCCAAGCGCTGTGGGAACACCGCTGGCCGAGGGCAAGGAAACGCGCACGTTTGACGGCCGCGATTACCTACTCGAACTCGGGCTCAAGGCCGATTTTGCGCTCATCAAAGGTCGCACAGCCGACACGCACGGCAACGTGCTCTACAACAAAACAGCGCGCAACTTCGGTCCGATCATGGCTATGGCCGCTCAGACCGCGGTCGTCCAGGTTGAGCACGTCGTCCAAGCGGGCGAGCTCGATCCCGAGATCGTCGTGACGCCCGGCGTCTTTGTTGAGCGTGTGGTCGCGGTGGCAAACCCGGTCCACGAGTCCGAGTTGGTCGCGGCCGGGGCGGTGTACCCATGAGTACTGAAACATCACTCAAAGGCTGGACCCGCGATGAGATGGCAAAGCGCCTCGCCCAGGACATCCCCGACGGCTCGTACGTAAACCTCGGCATCGGTATCCCGGAACTGGTCGCAAAGTACGTCCCCAAGGGGCGTGAATTCGTGTACCACACCGAGAACGGCCTGCTCGGCATGGGACCCTCGCCCGAAGAGGGTCAGGGCGATCCCGAGCTCATCAACGCCGGCAAGCGATACGTCACAGCTAACCCCGGCGCTGCCTACTTCCACCACGCCGACAGCTTCGCGATGATCCGTGGCGGCCACATCGATCTCTGCGTTCTGGGCGCACTGCAGGTCTCACAGTCAGGCGACCTCGCGAACTGGTCCACCGGCGAGCCGAACGCCATCCCCGCCGTCGGCGGCGCGATGGATCTCGTCGCCGGTGTCAAATCCATTTACGTCATCACGCAGCACTGCACGAAAGTCGGCGAACCAAAGCTCGTCGAATCGTGCGCGTACCCATTGACAGGCCTCGGCGTTGTGACTCGAATCTACACCGACCTTGCGGTCATCGAAGTGACACAGAACGGATTCCGCGTGGTCGAGCTTTCACCGGGTATTTCCTTTGAAGCAGTGCGAGAACGCACGGGCGCCAAGCTGCTGCCCGCGCCGGACGGAGTGCGTTGAAAATGAGCGTTCCCACGTCGACCAGCCGAAGCGCCGAACTCTTCGAGCGTGCCCTCCAAAGCATGCCCGGCGGGGTCAG
>CAXBOF010000686.1:0-1615 GCA_963977205.1 uncultured Phycisphaera sp.
TTCGTGACCGCGGGGCAACCCTCGACGATGTTTCGGATGACCGACGCATGGGAGTAGGTGTAGCCCTCGTATGCGGGGCGGAGATCGAGGTGAGCATCGATCTGTAGAAGCCCGATCTCGCCAGCGTGCTCGACGCAGGCCTCGATCTGGCCCTGCGGGACGCTGTGCTCGCCGCCGAGGATTATGGGCGTCTGGCCCCGGCCCAGGATATCCCTCGCGAGGGCGGCGGCCTTCTCGCGGATCTCTTGCCCGATGGCGTTGGCCTCGGCTTTAGTGTCGTACTCAATCGGTTTGTCAACGAATACGCCAAAACGGTCGGTCTCGGGAAATCGTGGGTCGACATAATCGAGTTGCGGGATCGCCTTCATGACGATCTCGGGGCCTTTGCGTGTGCCCTTGCCGTAGCTTGCAGTGCCGTCGTACCCGATCGGCACGATCACGATGGACGCGGTTTCGAGCGTGCACTCAGTATCGAAGATGCACTTCTCGTAGAGGGGTTCGTTGGATGTAGTGTGCATGTTCTCGTTACTCTCCGGGCCAGGTCTGGCCCATCCATGATTCGTAGCTGGCCTTCTGCTCATCGGTGGGTTCGTCCACGTATTCGATCTCGTACCGCTCTGGCACGACGCCCGCGACGGTCAGTTCAACCTCGCGGAACTCGCCCCGGCGGAACATGCCGACGCGGATGACATCGCCCGGCTCGGCATCAATGACGATGTCGTTCCACGATCCCGAGTCGACGCTCTTGCCGTTGGCCGACACGATCTCGTCGTCGAGGATAAGGCCCGCTTGGAACGCAGGGCTGTCATCGATGACTCGGCTAACGGTGGTCTTGCCGCCCGAGTCGCGGAGCGTTAGGCCCGCGTAGGGCTCGGGCTCGTCCGAACGCCTTTCGAGCGTGAGGCCGACGGTTCCGATCAGATCCGCAAACGGGATTGGTTCCTTGCCGGCGATATGACGCGCAAAGAAATCGGAAACATCCACGCCGGCAACCTCGCCGACGGTCATCTGGAACTCTTTGGGCGTATAGCCGCCGCTGACGAGGGGGAACCGCTCGTTCATCAATCGCATGACATCATCGAACGAGCGTTCGCCGGCGGTCTCGCGCCGGATGAGCATGTCCAGGCCAAACGTCACCATCGCGCCGTGGGTGTAGATGCTGACGGTCGTGTTGCGGTGGTCGGGGCTGGATGGTCCCCAGGCTTTCAGCCACGCGTCGTAGCTGGCCTGCTCGACGCTCATGAAGTTGCGACCCGGGTTGCCCAGCACGCTGCCGATGGAGCCGCGGAGTGAACTCAGGTAATTCTCGACGCTCCGCTGACCCGTTCGGGCCAAGAGGAGGTCGTCGTAGTAGCTCGTGCACCCCTCGGCGATCCAGAGTGAGGTGGTGTAGTTCTCCTTGTCGTAGTCGTAGGGCGTGATGCCCGCGGGGCGGAAGTTCTTGACGTTCCACGTGTGGAAGAACTCGTGCGTGACCAGACCCAGGAATCCGCGGTAGGCGGTCTCGCTCTCGAAGGAACTCGGCCTCGTTTGCATGATCGTGGAGTTCAGGTGCTCCGTGCCCCCTCCGATGCCGTCGGCACTGTGGATGAGAAAGACATAGCGGTCGAAGTGG
>CAXBOF010000687.1:0-1611 GCA_963977205.1 uncultured Phycisphaera sp.
CGATGCGGTTCACGTCTTGGGCATCTTGCAGCTGGGGCACGGGCGGGCTCCGATCAACACACGTATTCGGATGGAGCGGCTCACGATTGCGTGATCGCCCCCGCGGCATGACTCAGCACGCCGGCCCACACCCCCGCAAGAGGCTCTAATTCATACCCGATAGTGTCGGCCAAGGCTGCAAGATCGTGATCTTCGAGCGATCTTCGTACTTCGCGGAGCTGCTCGCCGAGCTCCTGAATGAGCGTGTTGAGCGTCTTGCCGCCGGCGACCTCGTCGGGCAGATCGAGTGTCGAGGGGGCCCCGCCCAGCAGGGCGTAGCCGCGGGCGAGGACGTCCTGCACCCCTTGCCAGACGCTGAGCGTGCCCGAGAGCTGATTGAGGGCCTCTGCGGTGTCTGAGCCGGCTTGGAGGCGGCTTGCGATGTCAGCATGGGAAGACCGGGCGCTTTCGAGGGCGCCGGCGGCATCGCGGAGGGATTGCCCGACCAGCTCGACAGGGTTGGCAGTGAAAAGCTCGACTTTGGCGCCGGGGATCGGTTCTGTGGAGGCGTCGATGAGTTCTTCGCCCCGGACAGCTTTGCCGTCGATGAGCACTTCGACCACGGCTCGGCCTTCGCGCTGGGCGATCTCGACGCCCGCGGACATGGCGGCTGCGAGGCTCTGGGCCTCGACCTCGATGGGGTTGTCATCCAGAAGAACGTTCATGGGGTGTGCCTCCGCTGGCGGGACTCTCCCCTGAATGTCGGCATTCTCGCGCACGCTGCTTGTAAATCAGGCGCAGATTCCGCGCGTAGATCACAAGCCCGGTCGATTGGCCCAAGACCCCCACCACGTCCACACGCCAGACGAAGTAGGTGAACAGGAAGACCGCGCCGACGAGGCTGAACCACCAGAAGATTTCGGGCACCTGGCTCTGTTGGCTTTTCTCGCTGACGATCCACTGGACGAACATGCGGCCAAAGAAGGCGGCCTGGCCCACAAGCCCGATGGCGACCCAGCCGAAATTCACCCAGCTTGAGATGTTGAAGAACCCCATGAGGGCGCGTTCCCACGAGGGGCGGGCGTTCCAGTCAGTGATCTGCTCGCTGAGGATGCGGTCTTTCTCGGCGGCGGAAACGACGCCCTGGCGTTCGAGCTGGGAGGGCGAGACAAAGAGGTAGCCGTCATCGTGTTGCTGGATTTGGAACTGCTTGGCGCCGACGCGAACTTCGAGGTCGTAGTCTTCGCGCGAGAGCGCTGGCTGGAGGACGAGCCACATGCCCACTGCGATGAGCGCGATCATGGCGATGACGGGGCCGGGCTTCATGCGTTCGTCTCGATGGGCGCTTCGCTTTGATTCGTCGAATGCTCGGTGAAGGCGATGTGTGTGCGTCGGCGGCTGCGCATCCAGCGAACAGCGAAGCAGTCGACGAGGCCGGGCAGGGCGCGTTTGGTGATGCCCATGCCGTACTTTGGCTCGCCCGCGTGGCGGTGGCGGTGCGCGACGGGGTACTCGACGACGGTGTAGCCCAGCTGACGCGCGGTGACGGGGATGAACCGGTGCATGCCCTTGAATTCGAGGGGGAGCTGCGTGGCGATCTCGCGTTTCATGACACGGAGCGAGCAGCCGGTG
>CAXBOF010000688.1:0-1602 GCA_963977205.1 uncultured Phycisphaera sp.
CCAACTGTTCAAGATACGAGATTTGGGACTTTGGTGTTGCGTGCAACATGCCCAAAGGAGCCGCGGGCGTGAGCACGCGGATTTGAACATGGCGACATTCTCTGAGGGCGAATCACCAGCGTCCGGTGCTTATCGCCTCTCTCCGCGTGCTTACGCCCGCGGCTCATTTGGACGGGCGATTCGCTAAGTCCAGACCAGGCCTAGAGATATGTTTGTCACAAATTTGTTTGGGCCTGACGTAGACAGAACAACACTCCATGTGGTAGACTTCGCCCGCTGGGCACGCGACCGATGCCGCCCCCGGCCCGAGAGGGTTCCGATTGAGGAACCCCCGGATCCGCATCGGGACCGGCGTCAGCCGGTGGACCGACCGCCCGTGAATCGAACGGGGGCCGCCATCCACCGACCACTGTCGCAGCACAAAGGAGGCCACCGATATGGCCAAGCGTAATTCCGGGCCCGGCAAAACCATGCAGGCCAAGACCGACACAGAGAACGGTCGCCAGGAAGTCCTCAAAAGAACCATCACTCAGATCGAGAAAGCCTTCGGCCAGGGCGCCATCATGCGCCTCGACGAGGAAGCCTACCTCTCCATCCCGGGCATCGGCACGGGCTCGATCAGCCTCGACCTTGCACTGGGTGGCAAGGGCATCCCCAAGGGGCGCATTGTCGAGATTTTCGGCCCGGAGTCTTCGGGTAAGACGACCGTGTGTCTGAGCATCGCAGCCCAGGCCCAGAAGCGTGGGGGAGTGGCGGCGTTCGTCGATGCCGAGCACGCGCTCGACCCGTCGTGGGCCAAGAAAATCGGCGTGGATATCGACCAGCTCCTCGTCAGCCAGCCCGACTCGGGTGAGCAGGCGCTCGAGATCGTCGAGCTGCTCGTCCGCTCCAACGCGGTCGACCTGATCGTCGTCGACTCGGTGGCGGCCCTGATCCCGCGGGCGGAAATCGAGGGCGAGATGGGCGACGCGGCTGTCGGCATGCAGGCCCGCCTTATGTCGCAGGCCATGCGCAAGCTGACGGGTGTCATCGCACGCAGCCAGGTCACGGTCATCTTTATCAACCAGATCCGCGAGAAGATCGGCGTGATGTTCGGCTCGCCCGAGACGACCCCCGGCGGGCGGGCGCTCAAGTTCTTCTCGTCCGTCCGCATCGATGTCCGCCGAACCGGCGCGATCAAGGAGGGCGACCAGACCGTGGGCAGCCGAACCCGCGCCCGCGTCGTCAAGAACAAGGTCGCCCCGCCCTTCCGCGATGCCGAGTTCGACATCATGTACGACGAGGGGATCAGCTCCTCGGGCGACCTGCTCGATCTGGCGGTGGAGTCCGGGATCGCCGACAAAGCCGGCGCGTGGTTCAGCTACGGCGACGTGCGTCTGGGCCAGGGCCGTGAGGCTTCCAAGCGGTTCCTGTCGGAGAATCAGGACCTCTTCGAGGAGATCCGCGAGGCGGTTCTGGAGAAGAAGCTTCCCAAGAAGGTGCGTGAGCGTCTGGCCCAGCTCGAGGCCGAGGAAGCCGAGGGCGCCGAGGTGGACGAGGAATTGGCCGAGGCCTGATCGTGTCTTGAATGAGACGGGCTGCATTGAAGCCCGCTCGGGGCGG
>CAXBOF010000689.1:0-1601 GCA_963977205.1 uncultured Phycisphaera sp.
GAGCTCCTCGGCCTCGGTCATCACCGCCTCGGTCAGGTCGATCGTGCAAAGCACCGGGCCCGTCAGCTTTCCCGATGACTCGCCAACGAGCAGGCCTACGTTGTCCCACGACTCGGCGAGCGAGAGCGGGGCGATCTGGCCCAGGGCCTCGAAAAGCTTGGCGCGATCCATAGGGAGAACCTCCTGACACATCGTATGCGCCGTGCGTGTCCCATCCGACGCAGACGCCATGCCGGTGATACGCTCGCAGACATGGCATTGCCCGTCACAATCTCCGCGCCAGCCAAGGTGAACCTGGCGCTCTCGGTCGGCCCGCCCGAGCCGCCCGGCATGCCCGACGCCGGCATGCACCCGATCGCGTCCTGGGTCACTGCCATCGATCTCTTCGACGAGATCACGCTCACCCACAAAGACGCAACCACGCTCGATCGCCGCTGGGCCGAGGATGCCCCGCTGACCTCGCCGCTGGGCTGGCTTGCCGATGACGATCTGACGGTCCGGGCGCTGGCCAAACTCTCGGCGAAAGTCGGGAAAGAACTGACCGCTCACATCTCGGTCACCAAACGCATACCCGTCGGCGGCGGGCTGGGTGGCGGCTCGAGCGACGCGGCCGCCTGCCTCGTCGCGGCCAACCGCCTTTTCGAACTGAACCTCACACTTGCTGATCTCTCGCAGATCGCGCGCAGCCTCGGCTCGGACATCCCCTTCTTTCTCGATGAAACACCGATCCCAAGACCCGCGCTCGTCACACACTTTGGCGAACGCATCCGCCGCGTCGATCTTGAGCCGACGGATCTCCTGCTCATCTTCCCGAACTTCGGCTGCCACACGGGCGATGTCTACCGCGCGTACGACCAGTCACCCCTGACACTCGATGTCCAGCGCGTGGTCGCACTCGCCGAGAGTGGCAAGGTCGACACGAACGAGCTCTTCAACGATCTCGCGTTCCCCGCCAAACGATACAAACCCGAATTGCAGACACTCATCGGCAGGATCGAACGCATCACCGATGAACCGATACACGTCTCGGGCTCGGGCTCGACGTTCTTTCTGGCCCCTCAAAGCGTCAACGAATTGGCCGCGAAAATCGGGCAGAAGATCACCAACGTCCGGTGCGTCAAGGTGCGCACGCTGGCGGGGACGGAGCGGGCATGAAGGTCACGGTCGGTGTCGATCTCGGCGGCACGCACATGCAGATCGGTGTGGTCAACGCCGCGTGCGAGATCATCGGACGCTCGGGCACCAAGACCGAGGCCTCGCGTGGACCGGCCGCGATCCTCGACACCATCGCCGAGCATGTGCGGATCGCTCTGAACCGAGCAGGCATGAAGCGGGCCGACGCGATCGGACTGGCCGCCCCCGGCGCGATCGACCCGGAGCAGGGCGTCGTCCTCAACGCGCCCAACCTCAAGTGGGACGACCTCCGCGCAGCCGACGAGCTGGCGCGCCGGCTCGACATGCCCGTCGTGCTCGACAACGACGTCAACGCGGCCGTCTTCGCCGAGCAGCGCATGGGCGCGGGCACAGGGTGCCCCGACCTCATGGGCGTCTGGATCGGCACAGGTGTCGGCGGCGGGCTCGTCCTGCGGGGCGAGGTCTAC
>CAXBOF010000690.1:0-1594 GCA_963977205.1 uncultured Phycisphaera sp.
GGGTGGTCGCTTTGGGCGGGCTTGCGGTCTGGCTCGGGCTTCGGCTCGGGCGGGTCAATGGCGAGCTTTCGAGCCTGCGGGCCAGCGAGGCGGGGCAGCGGCAGGCGGCGGAGATGAACATCGCTGAGCTGCGCAATGAGCTGGCGCAGTCACGGGCCCTTGCGGACAACAGCACGCAGCGGGTGACGCAGCAGGCGGAAGATCTGGCGCGGCTGAACGAGCGGCTGGAGAACGCGGCGGCGGTGCAGCAGGAGCTCGCCAAGAACGAGACGCGTTTGAAGGAGGCGTTCGGATCGCTGAGTGCTCAGGCGCTCAAGGACGGGCGGGCGGAGTTTCTGGCGCAGGCCAAGCCGGTGTTCGAGGCGGCGCGGAAGGAGCAGAGCGATCTGGTCAAGCCGATCGGCGAGGTGCTTAGCGCAACGCGGGAGAAGCTTGAGACGATCGAGAAAGCGCGGGCGGAGAGCTTTGCGGCGCTGCACGAGCGGATGGAGTTGGTGACGCAGGCGGGGCGCGGGCTGCGCGAGGAGACGAACAAGCTGACCAGAGCGCTGAGCCGCCCTGAGATCCGCGGGCAGTACGGCGAGATCCAGCTCCGGCGTGTGGCGGAGCTTGCGGGGATGACGAGCTACTGCGACTTTACGGAGCAGACGAGCGTGCGTGACAGTGAAGGCAGCCTGCTTCGGCCCGACATGGTGGTGAAGCTGCCCAACGACCGGATCATCGCGGTGGATGCCAAGACGAACACGTACGCGTACATCGAGGCGGTGAACGCGAGCGATGATGGCGAGCGCGAGCAGCACCTCGAGCGGTTTGCCAAGCATGTGCACGAGCAGGCGAAGAAGCTGTCGGACAAGAAGTACTGGGCGCAGTTTGACGGCTCGCCCGAGTTTGTGGTGATGTTCGTGCCGGGCGATCACTTTATTGATGCGGCGCTGTCACGTAGGCCCGAGCTGATTGATTATGCGGCGCAGAACGGCGTGATTCTGGCGAGCCCGTCGACGCTGATCGGTTTGCTGCGCGCGGTGGCGGTTGGCTGGCGAGAGAGCAAGCTTGCGGAGGAGGCCAAGTCGCTCTGGGAGCTTGGCAAGGAATTGCACGAGCGAGCGGCGGTGGCGTTCGAGCACGCGGGGAAGCTCGGCGATTCGATCCGGCAGAGCGTGGAGCGGTACAACCGGCTGGTGGGTTCGATTGATTCAAGGCTGATGCCGACCTTGAAGAAGTTTGAGGATGCGGGAGCGGGGAGCGCGAAGCAGCTTTCGGAGATGAAGCAGGTTGAGGCGCAGCCGAAGTTGATGGAGAGCACTTCGGGCGAGTCGCTTACATAAGTACAATGAAGTTTGTGTCATTGGCCCCCTCGCTTACGCGAGGGGCTCGCTATGAGCAAGCGTGCGCGGTTTGTTTAGCCCTGATCGATGCCGGTTTTTTCGGAGGGCGGGCTGAAGAGGTCGAGGATGGTTGTTTCTTCGATCGCGTGGGCGCCGTGGGGTGTGTTGGACGGGAGCACGATGGCCTGGCCGCCGACGAGGATCTCTTCGTGTTCGGTCTGGGTGCCCGCCTCGCCCAACAGGAACTTGACACGGCCTGAGAGGACGAT
>CAXBOF010000691.1:0-1588 GCA_963977205.1 uncultured Phycisphaera sp.
GGCGATCGCCCGCGCGATCCTGGCTGACCCCGTGCTGCTCATCCTCGACGAGGCGACAAGCAACCTCGACTCACGCTCGGAGGCGCTCATCCAGCGCTCGCTGGCGGATCTGATGCAGGGACGCACGAGCATCGTCATCGCCCACCGCCTGAGCACAATCCGTCACGCGGATGTCATCGCGGTCTTGGAAAAGGGACGCCTGATCGAATTGGGCACGCACGAAGAGCTGCTCGCACGCGACGGGCTCTACGCGGCCTACCTCAAGATGCAGCTCGACCCCGACGCGGCCCACACCGTTGATCTGCTCGATTGATCGGCCCCGGTTTAGTGGCGGGGGCTTCCAGCCTCCGCGCGTTCCGAGCCAGACTTGTCCAAAAAAGACAGCGGAGGCTGGAAGCCTCCGCCACGGGTCGTCGAATAGGGCAATAGGGACTTGAACCCCAACTAACAGAATCAGAATCTGTCGTGCTACCAATTACACCATTGCCCCGGCAATGCCCGTGATTGTTGGCCGCCGGGAATCGCCGGACAAGGGACCAGGTCAGGCCGCCTGAGCACGATTGAGGATCGCCACAGCCTTCATGACGTCCCGGCAGACGGGCAGCATCCGGTCGAGCTGGGTGATCTTGAACATCTGTTCGAGGGTGGCGGCCGCGTTGACGATCACGAGGCGACCCTCGATGATCTGGAGCCGGTTGTTGAGGAAAACGAGCATGCCAAGCGAGGTCGAGTCCATGAACTCGATGTTCTCAAGGTCGACGATGACGTTCTTGACCTCGCCGTTGGCGTCGACCTGGGCCAGGATTGTCTCGACGAGGTCCGCCGATTCCATCCCGCTCAGTCTGGATTGAAGTGCGGTGGCCACGAGAATGCCATCGACCACGTCGAAGTTGGCCATCTCGGGTCGGATCTTGGGCATCTCGGGCATGCTCGCGTACGCGCTGTGGTCACCGGGCGCCGTTTTCGGGCGCTGCTGGTCGTGGCTTTCCCCCCGCCACTTGCCCATCAGCTTGTTGAACATGGTGTGCTCCCTCGGGACTCAGTCGGTCTGATCGGGTGCGCCCCGGTCGGACCAACGACTGGTCGATGCGTCGGTCTGGGTGTTCCGCAAAGGCTTGGCTCGCCCGAACGGGCTCGGAGCGCGGCTGGCAGCGGTACGGGCCGGCCCCACCGCCGGTGGCGGCGGCTGGGTCGCACGGGCGGCGGCTTCTTTGGCTGGCGCAGGCTCGCTGGTCGGCCGCGGCTCGGGCTCGCCGTGCAGGCGCTTCTCGCGTGCCTGATCGATAGAGCGGTCGAGGCGACCGAGAATCGATCGAACCTGGTCGATGGTGTGTTGAGAAGTGCTCATTGCAGCGGGCTCCTGGTCAATCTGGCGTATCGGCCGACTTTGGAGCGGGCTTTCCGCTTCGGGCAGCGCCGATTGGGCGAGCGCTTGAAGACGTGACGCCTGTGCGGTCTGGGTAGGTCCGCTTGCCCTGATCACCCGCATCCGCTCGGGAGAAGGCCCTAGACTCCGGCGTGGATCAGCCTCACCCTCACAGCCCGAACCCGGCCGCTTTCAGTGGCTCGGACCCCAAGCCCGCTCATC
>CAXBOF010000692.1:0-1586 GCA_963977205.1 uncultured Phycisphaera sp.
TGTTGACCATGCCGTTGTACCGCTGACGGAGGGCATCGCCATCCGTCAGGCCGACGGGAGCGAGGATGTAGCGTTTCACGCCGTCGGCGTACTCGACCAGAGCGATGTTGCAGGTGCGGTTGGGGTCGTACTCGATCCCTACAACCTTGCCAGCGATGCCATCGCGATCACGGCGACGGAAATCGATCCGGCGGTACATCTGCTTGGCCCCGCCGCCACGGCCGCGAACGGTGATCTTCCCTGAGTGGTTCCGGCCGCCGCTCTTGGTCTTGGGAGACAGGAGCGACTTCTCGGGCGAGTTCTTGGTGATCTCTTCGTTCGTCAGAACGCTTGCGTTCCGGCGACCGGGGCTTGTCGGTTTGTAAACACGGATACCCATGACGACCCCTTAGAACAACTCGATTGTCGCGCTGTTGGCGAGCGTGACAACCGCTTTCTTCGTGACCTTATCTTCGATCTGGCCGTACCTGGTCCGCTTGCTGCCGCCCTTGCGGACCTGCGTTGCGACCTTGGCGACCTTGACGCCGTAGACCTGCTCGATCGCCTTCTTGATGTCATCCTTGCGGGCCTTGCGATCGACGAGGAAGGTGTACTTCGACTCTTCGCTGGCGTGCGTGGACTTCTCGGTGACGATCGGCTTCTTGATGACGTATGCAGCGTCCATTATTCAGCCCCCCCGCTCGCTTTGGTGCCACGCTTGACAGCGGGACGCCTGGGCTTCTTCTCCTGGCGACCCATGGGCGAAACGCGGGCCTCTTTGCCGGTCTGCGAGCTCGGGCCACTCAGCCAGGCCTCGAGCTCGGACTTGCCGATGACGAGGTAGCGGTGATTGAGCAGCTCGAAGCAGGTCATCTGATCGAGCGGGCAGAGCGTGACATCGGAGACGTTGCGAGCACTCAGGCGAACGTTCTCAGCCTTGGCCGCATCGTTCGAGAGCACCAGCAGCGCCGAGCGATTCAGATTCAGCGAATCGACAAAGCTCACGAAGTCCTTGGTCTTGGGAGCACCCAGCGCCAGGTCGTCGATCACGCGGATCTCGGAGCCGAAGCCCTCGGAACCGATGATCTTGGACAAGAGCGCGTTGCGGTTCGCCTTGCGACGCATTTTGCGGGGCATGTCAAGCTCGAAGTTCTCGCGAGAGGTGTCCTTGGCAAACGCCCGGCCGCCACCGCGGAACTGGGGGGCCTTCTTCGTCGAGTGACGAGCCCGGCCGGTCCCCTTCTGCTTGTACATCTTCTTCATTGAACCCGAGACCATGCTTCTAGTCAGCGTGTGCGCGGTACCCTGACGCCGATTGGCGTGGTACATCACGTACGCCTGCTTGATCAGTGCGGGGTTCAGGCCGTCATCGCTGTACGACGCGGCCAAGGCGCTCTCATCGATCGACATCTTGCCGACCTCAGCACCCTGCATGTTGTAGACGGGCACATCCATCTCGTGTCCTCGTACAGACGCCTGACTTGGTGGGGCTCGTTGCCCCACTCTCTCGCCTTACCGCCCCTTCCCTATCGCCCTCGTGGGCACCCGCGTTCTGCGAGTGGGTCGGCTCGGATTCGACTCGGCCGTCGTGGACTGACGTTAGGCCG
>CAXBOF010000693.1:0-1584 GCA_963977205.1 uncultured Phycisphaera sp.
TACCTGCCCGAAGAGAGCTACCTCTACCCGTTCCTCAACGCCCGCGAGACGCTCGACTACTACGCCAAGCTATTCGAACTCGATGCCAAGACGCGCACCCGGCGCATCGATGAGCTGCTGGACATGGTGGGCCTGACCGCCGCCCAGCACCGGCCCGTACGCGAATACTCCAAGGGCATGCAGCGCCGTATCGGCCTGGCCCAGGCGCTCATCAACGACCCGGACTTTCTCATCCTCGACGAGCCGACCACGGGCCTCGACCCCATCGGCACGCGGCAGGTCAAGGACCTCATCATCGAACTGGGCCGACGCGGCAAGACCGTGCTCCTCTCGAGCCACCTGCTCTCGGATGTCGAAGACGTCGTTGACCGCATGGTCATTCTCTACGGCGGCAAGATCCGCGACGAGGGGACCACCGACTCGCTGCTCACCAAGCACTCCAAAACGACGATCGAAACCGACGTGCTCGACGACGCAACCATCGCCGAGATCGACGAGGTCATCCGCCGCCGATCGGGGGGCGCCAAGAGCCTGCTGGCCGTCACGCACCCGCGCCAGAAACTCGAAGAGAAGTTCCTCGAGATCGTGCAGAAGGCCAAGTCAGAGCGCGTGGAAACCTCCGGCGCCAGCGGCGAGGGCGCCACCGCGTCCTTCCTCGCCTCCGGTGACCACGATGAAACCTCGGGCGAAGAACTGATCGACAAGCTCGTGTCGGCCGAGCCGGAGCCCGCACCCGAAGCGGAGAAAAAAGCCGCCAAGCCCGCAGCCAAGGCGGAGCCCGAGCGGAACGTCGTGGACGATCTCGTCAAGGCCGACGAACCCGGGCCCGAACCAAAACCAAAGCCCGCGCCCGCAAACGACTCAGCCAAACCGTCTGGTCCCAAACCAGCCGCACCCAAACCAACTGCACCCAAGCCGGACGCGAAGCCCCGCTCAGACTCTGAAGGCGAGATCGATCAGGACATCATCGGCTCGCTGATGGACGACGGCGACAAGCCGAGTGGTGGTTCCAGTGGGGGGCCGAGCGGTGGGGAGCGTTCGCCGTGAAAATCGGTGAACTCAAGGCCCGCGCAGACAGCATCCAGCGCAGCCGAGGCTTCAAATACATCGCCTCGGCGGTGATCGTGCTGGCATTTCTTGGCATCTCGGTTGCCGCCTTCGTCGCGTCCGCCTCACCCGTCATCCAGCGGGCCACCGAGAGCGCGCCCGACACCTCGGCCGACATCGGCTCGACGATCACCAACACCGACTCGGCGCAGCTCATGCTCGAGACGGTCCTCAAAGACGCCCGCGGCCCATCGGGCACGATCATCGGCGCGGGCATCGTTTCCGTCGGAGCTCTGGTCGTCGTCTGGCTCGGGCTGGGGCTCACCTACTCGGCCCTCGGCCTCGTCTTGGCGGTCGTGGCGGCCCCGCTCTGGCTCTTCGAAGCCACGCGTGATTTCTCGAAGCTCGTCATGGCGATCGTCATCCTCGCCGCGTCCTTCACAGCCCTCATGCAGGGCGCACGGATGATCCTGGGCGGCAAGGGAGCCGTCCGCGCGATCGCGCGCAATGTCCTGGCCGAGGCCGTCAGGCTCCGCC
>CAXBOF010000694.1:0-1584 GCA_963977205.1 uncultured Phycisphaera sp.
GCTGACTTTGCTGCCGATGGTGGGGTGTTCGTCGACCGAGAAGCCGACGTACGGGACGACGCTGTACGAGGGCTTTGGGAGCTTTGAGCGCCCGATCACGACGGAGTCTGCCGAGGCGCAGGCGCTGTTCAATCAGGGCATGCAGTTGCTGTACGGGTTCAACCATGACGAGGCGATCCGTTCGTTCAGGGCTGCTGCTGCCGAGGACCCGTCTGCGGCGATGCCGTGGTGGGGGGTGGCGTATGCCAACGGGATCAACATCAACGACCCGGCGATGAATGAGATGCGATCGTCGTCGGCTCGCGAGGCTGCGGACTACGCGCTGGCGCGGATGGGCAGCGCGAGCCCGGTAGAGCAGGCGCTGATCCGCGCGGTGAGCGCTCGGTACGAGTGGCCCGCGCCTGAGGATCGTTCGCATCTGGATCAGGCGTACGCGGCGGAGATGCAGAAGGTGTACGAGCAGTTCCCGGGCGATCCCGATGTGGGTGCGCTGTACGCCGAGAGTCTGATGAATCTCCAGCCGTGGGATCTGTGGACGAATGATGGCCAGCCCAAGGGGCGGACGACGGAGATCGTCGAGGTGCTCGAATGGGTGATGGCGAGCTACCCGAATCATCCGGGCGCGAACCACTTTTATATTCACACGGTCGAGGCTTCCAGCTCGCCCGAGCGTGCGGTGGTGTCGGCGGATCGGCTGACCACGCTTGTGCCGGGCTCGGGGCATCTAGTGCACATGCCCTCGCATATTTATGTGCGGGTGGGGCGGTACGAGGATGCGGCCCGCTCGAACGAGGCGGCGATCGCGGCGGACCGGGCGTACTTTGCGGTCGCGCCGCCGCCGGCGCTGTACGCGATGTACTACGGGCACAACCTGCACTTTCTGGCGTACTCGGCGATGATGAGCGGCAACTACGAGACGGCGCTCGGGGCGGCCCGTTCGCTCGAAGCGGAGATCCCCGAGGATGCGCTGCGTGCGTACGCGGGGCTGATCGAAGGCATCATGCCCACGAACTTCCATGTGATGGTTCGGTTCGGCAAGTGGGACGAGATTTTGCGCGAGCCGGCGTACGAGGATTGGCGTCTGGTTTCGACCGCGGTGCGTCACTACGCGCGGGCGATCGCGTACTCGGCCAAGGGCATGCCGGACGAGGCGCGGAGCGAGATCGCGCTGTTTGACGAGGCGGCTGCGGCGATCCCGGAAGAGTGGTACGTGTTCCAGAACCGTGTGGATACGGTCCTGCCGATCGCGAAGCTGATGGTCGAGGGCGAGACGCTCTGGCGTGAGGGCAAGCGTGACGGGGCGTACGCGAAGCTGCGCGAGGCGGTGGCGCTCGAGGACGATCTGATCTACGACGAGCCGCCGGCGTGGATGATTCCGGTGCGTCATGCGCTTGGTGCGCTGCTGATCGCGGGTGGCGAGTTCGACGAGGCCGAGGCTGTGTATCGCACGGATCTCGTGAAGAACCCGAACAACGGCTGGGCGCTGACGGGCATGCAGCAGGCGCTGTTTGGTCAGGGCAATTCGGCGGATGCGATGGCGCTCAACGGGGCGATCGATCAGGCGTTCGCAGGTGCGGACGTGAA
>CAXBOF010000695.1:0-1583 GCA_963977205.1 uncultured Phycisphaera sp.
CCGCTCACCGCACCCCCTTTACGCCGACCATGGCGAGGGCTGCCGGCTCATCGACATCGAGGGCGTGTCGCGCGTTGATTTCTCCAACAACATGGCTTCGCTCATCCATGGCCACGCGTGCCGCGAAATCGTCGAGGCTGTCACCGAGCAGCTCACCAAGGGCTCGGCCTTCATGATGGCCACCGAGATCGAGATCCGCTACGCCGAGCATCTGATCTCACGCAATCCGAATTTCGAGAAACTCCGCTTCGTCAACTCGGGCACCGAAGCACTCATGAGCGCCATCAAGGCTTCGCGCGCGTTCACCGGAAGAGCCAAGATCGCCAAGGTCGAGGGCGCCTACCACGGCCTGTACGACTACGCCGAGATCAGCCAGGCACCAAGCCCCGACAACTGGGGCGACGTCGATCACCCAAAGAGCGTCCCGCTTGCCCACGGCACACCGACCTCCGCGCTCGAAGATGTTGTCGTCATCCCGTTCAACAACCCCGAGAAGGCGATCGCGATCCTCGATGAGCACGCTTCCGAGCTGGCGTGCGTGCTGCTCGACCTGATGCCGCACCGCGTGGGACTCAAGCCCGCCGACGCCGCGTTCGTTGAAGCCATCCAGGAATGGACCCAGCGGAACGGCTCGCTGCTCGTGCTCGATGAAGTCATCACCTTCCGGTCCGGCTACGGCGGACTTCAGGAGAGCTACAACATCTCTCCCGATCTCACAGCGCTCGGCAAGCTCATCGGTGGGGGCTTCCCGGTCGGCGCGATCGTCGGCAAGGCCAACGTCATGGACGTCATGAACCCCAAAGCCGGCGCCAAGCTCCTCTTCCCGCACTCGGGGACGTTCTCGGCCAATCCTGTCACGATGGTGGCTGGGCTCGCTGCGATGGAGAAATTCGACCGGGCCGCAGTCGAGAGACTCAATGCGCTCACGACTCGAGCGATGCAGGGCATCGAGTTGGCTATCGCCGAAACCGGTGCGCGTGCGTGCGTCACGGGCGGCGGCTCGATGTTCCGCGTTCACATGAAACCAGCGCCACCAAAGAACTACCGCGAAGCCTACACAACACCCGATGAGAACAATCGGCTCACGGTGCTGCTCGATCACCTCTTCGACGAGGGCTTCGTGATGATCAACACTTGCTCGGCGACGCTCTCCACACCGATGACGGAAACCGAGATCGATGCGCTCGTGAGCGCATTCAGATCTGGCTTCGAGAAAATCGCCTCTCTGGCTTAGGCCCGTTCGAAAACAGTCGCCAGCCCCTGACCCACGCCGACACACAGCGATGCCACGCCAAGGTTTGTGCTGGTGCGGTTCATCTCATGGATGAGCGTCGTCGCCAGGCGCGCCCCGCTGCACCCGAGCGGATGGCCGATGGCGATCGCGCCGCCGTTGACGTTGAGTTTCTCCCCATCGATGCCGAGCTCACGCTGACACGCCACCGATTGTGCCGCGAATGCCTCGTTGATCTCGAACCGCCCGATCTGTTCGAGCGTGAGACCGGCCCGCTGGAGTGCCTTGCGGATCGCGGGCACCGGCCCGATGCCCATGTACGCCGGGTCCACGCCAGCCGGAGCGCTCGGGC
>CAXBOF010000696.1:0-1579 GCA_963977205.1 uncultured Phycisphaera sp.
CAGAGGGCGTCTTCGGCCTCGTCACAGAGCTCGCCGAGACCGCTGGCAACCTCGATCACCCGCTCATCAGCGGACCCGACGGCGGCTTCAAAGACGACGCCAAAGAGCTCACGCTCCTGATCACCTCCGACCGCGGACTCTGCGGCCCGTACAACGGCAACATCCTCCGCGTCGCCACCAACCACTTCAAAGCCAACGCCGACGCCAAACAAGGCCGCATCGAGCTCGTCGGCAAGAAGGGCGCCAACTTCCTCAAGTTCAACAAAATCCCCGTCGCCAACACGCACAAGCTCGGCGACAACCCCACCTTCGCGCAGATCGAACAACTCGCACAGGAATTCATGGACCGCTTCATGGCCGGCGAGGTCACCGCGGTCCGCGTGATCTACATGCGGTTCGTCTCCACCGGCAAGCAGGTGCCCGAGATCCTCAACCTCCTGCCCCTCAAGCCGCCGACAAGCGCTGATACGAGCCCCTCGCATGAGCGAGGGGGCCCCAGCCTCCAATACGAGTTCAGCCCCAGCGCCCCCGAGCTGCTGGCCGAGCTGCTGCCCAGCACCGTCAAGGCCTCGCTCTTCCAGGCGTTCAACGACGCGATCGTCTCCGAGCACGTCGCACGCATGGTCGCCATGAAAGCCGCCACCGACAACGCCGGCAGCATGGGCAAGGACCTGACCCGCGTCTACAACCGCGCCCGCCAGGCCCAGATCACCACCGAGCTCACCGAGATCATCTCCGGTGCCGCGGCCCTCGAATAGAATCCGCCTCTATCCAAAGCACACACGAGCCCCTTGCACGAGCGAGGGGTTTTTCTTTGCACCAACAGTGGCGGAGGCTTCCAGCCTCCGCTGTCCTGAATCCCAAATGAAAAAACGGAGGCTGGAAGCCTCCGCCACTGAAACTCAATTGTTCAAAGAGACTTACTCGCCCGTCGGCGCCACGGTCACACTGATCGTGTTCCCCGGCGCGTAGTACTTGGCAAACGCCGCACGCACCTCGTCGGCCGTGAACCGCGCGTAATCCTCTTCCACCCGCGCCACCTCATCGAGGCTGATGCCGCGGTAGGTCATGTCGCTCAGGACACCCGTCCAGTAGCCCGGCTCCTTGAGCTGCTCATCGAGCGTGTTGAAGATCTGCCCGCGAGCGGTCTCCACCTCGTCACTGCTCGGCCCCTCCTTGGCAAACTCGGCGAACATGTTGCCGATCTCGCTGGCGAGCTTCGCCTCGTTGCCCGGCTTGCACGGGCCGGCCGCATAAATCGTGCCCATCCCCGGGTACGCCGAAGCCGGCCGACTCACCGCGCGGATCGAGTACACGAGCTGCTGCTCCTCGCGGATGCGCTTGACCATCCGAGTCGACAAAATCTGCGTGGCGAGATTCACCAGCCGCACATCACGCACGTTCTCGGCGTCAGGCCCGAAGCTGCCCGCCCAGGCGATCGCCATCTCCGTCTGCGTATCCATCTGCTCGCCAACCTCGAGCGGGCCCATCGGACGATCGATCATCCGGTGCTCGTCGAGCGTGTCCGCCGAGATCCGCTCCCTGGCCGGCAGCGAACCGATGTACATCTCCAACAACT
>CAXBOF010000697.1:0-1576 GCA_963977205.1 uncultured Phycisphaera sp.
CCGCGCCAAAGCCCAGCCCCGTCCGGCCCGCGGTGCGTCATCGTCTCGCGCATGCGCACGACCGCCGCGTCACCCGGATCTCGACCAATCAGCGCAAGGATGCCACACATACGCGATCTATCGACCGCAGGACCGTGTTCGGTCCATCATCCGTGCATCGTCCGGAACAGCCAGAGGCCCCCCTCGACCGCTCGCCCGACGAACCCAACGACGCGCCCATCGAAATCGGCTGACAGGACGATCGAATCCTCGCCCCACTGGGTTCCGCCCTCGGTTTCGATGATCGTGCCAGTCGCGAGTCGCTGCACGCTCCCGCGACTTCCCGAGACCTCGCCCTCATAATCCAGATACACCGCCCGGTGGTCACCGATCAGTTCGGCCTCGAACGACTCACTGGTCGGGTCATCGGGGCGATGGTGCCCGGTGCGCCAGGTCGGGACGAGCGCAAGATCGGCACGCTCGACCAGCCAGTCGTGGTGCCACGAGCCGTCAGGGAGTGTGTGCCTGAGAATCACGGTGCGCATAGCCAAGACTACCCGGCAGGCCGGGCGGCGGGCCGCTAGACTGGCCCCTCAACAGCAACGGAGGACCGTTCATGCGCGCACAAGGATTGGCACTGGGTGTTCTGCTGGCTCTGGCCCTGTCGGCTGTCGGCTGCGAAAGCGGCCCATCGTCGCGGGCACTTGGTGTCTACGGCGACCGGGCGATGGAAGCCGGCAATTTCGCCGAGGCAGCCGAGTACTACGAGAAGTACGTCGAGCGCCGCCCGATCGACGCCGAGGGGCGATACAAGCTCGCCACCGCGTATCTCGGAGCCGAACGCCCCACGCTGGCCCGCGAGCAGTTCATCCTGGGCATGGAGCTCAAGGACGACGGCCGGTTCATCGAGGGAGCCGCCGACTCACTGGTCGAGATCGGCCAGCAGGAAGAGCTGTTCAAGCTCCTGCGGAGCAAGGCCGAGTCGACCCGTTCGATCGAGGATTACACGCGTCTTGGCCGATTTGCCGCCCGGGTGGGTGATGCCGACGAGGCGGAGCAGTCGTTCCTGTTGGCGGCGAAGCTCGATGAAGGCCAGAACGTGGAGCCCCAGCTTGAGCTGGCGCGGTTCTACGAGTCGCTGGGAGACGATTCGCGTCGCCTGGAGCGGCTGAGAATGGTGCTTTTCCTGGATCCTGAGAACAAGGAAGCCAAGGACGGGATCACCGAACTTGGGGAGGTTCCCGGACCTGCCTTTGCGATTCCGCCGGCTGAGCAGGGCTAACTGGCGGGTTCATTCATCCACTACTTGACATCAAGTGGATGAATCATACCATTCATCCGGAAGAACGGATGAAGAACGCCCCACCGATCCAACCCGTCTCGATGGCACTCTCGGCACTGGCCGAGCCGGTGCGGCTCCGGATGCTCCGGATCCTCGAGGTCGAGGAGCTGTCGGTCGGCGAAGTTGCCAAGATTGTGCAGCTCCCACAGAGCACGGTCAGCCGGCATCTCAAGATGCTCAGCGATGTGTCGCTGGTGGCCAAGCGATCGGTCGGGACGGCGACGCTCTACAGCCTGCTTCTCGATGATCTTCCGG
>CAXBOF010000698.1:0-1576 GCA_963977205.1 uncultured Phycisphaera sp.
TTCCTGCAACATCACGAGGCGCAGCAAGACGGCGCCCCGTTCTTTCTCTACCTCGCCTACCAGGCACCACACTTTCCGCTGCACGCCCGCAAAGAGCTGATCGATGAATACGTGCCGCTCTACGAAAAGGGCTGGGATGAAGTGCGAGCGCAGCGCTGGGCGCGCATGCAAGCCCTCGGTTTGTTCAAGGACGCCAAAGCACCAGCACCATTGTCCGACTCCCCGCCGTGGCATGACAAACACGCCCTCCCCACCAAGATCCAGCGCTGGGACGACCTCTCCCCCGACCAACAAAAAGACCAAGCCCGCCGCATGGCCACCTACGCCGCCATGATGGATCAGATGGATCAGGGCATCGGCCAGGTGATTGCCCAGCTCGAATCGACCGGCCAGCTCGACAACACCCTCATTTTCTTCCTCTCCGACAACGGCGCCAACTACGAAGGCGGTCCGCTCGGCGGCGACGGTCCGTTTATCGGCCATGATTTGGACTACATGGGACAGGTCGGCACCTCCAACCGCACCGGATCGTCGTGGGCCGCCGTGAGCAACACCCCTTTTCGCCTCTACAAACACTTCAATCACGAGGGTGGGATCAACACGCCTATGGTCGTGCATTGGCCCGCCGGGCTGAAACGCGCCGGCGAACGCGAGACCCAGCGCAGCCACGTCATCGACATCATGGCGACGGTCGTCGATGTGACGGGGGCAACCTACCCGACCCGCCGCCAGGGTCACGATATCCTGCCCATGGAGGGCACCACGCTGATGCCCGCCCTGCGGGGCGGCAAACTCGCGAAGCGCATCATCGGCTTCGAACACGAGGCGAACCGCGCCGTCTTCAAAGACCAATACAAACTGGTCTCGAAAAACTTCACCTCCACCGACGGACGCACCCACCTCGATTGGGAACTCTACGATATCGATGTGGACCCGCTCGAGCTCAACAACATCGCCTCTGACCACTACTACGACATCGCGATTCCGATGGCGCGAGATTGGCATCAATGGGCGGTGCGCACCGACGCCATCGTCGGCTACGAGCGCTGGATGCTAAAACTGCAGCACTACTGGAAAACCGGCTCCCGCACTTACCTGAACGACGATTTTTAAAAAACGTCGCTACCACCTATCACATGACTTCACGCCTTCTTTCCTTTCCCTTCTTGCGGCCAAGTTTGGCCTTGGTTGGCAGCCTGCTAGCCCTCACCGGATGTGCCCCAAAATCCACCACGGAAACGACCGCCGCCTACCCGAGTAAAACCGTCACGCTCGCTTCATGGCCGATCAATTACAGCAGGAGCTCGGTCAGCCTTTCGTCGTCGTAAATCAAACCGGCGGCGCCGGTGCCGTCGGCCACTCGGTCGGTGCGCTCGCCGCCCCGGACGGACACACCCTGACCATGGCCACCTTCGAATTGAGCACCATGCACTGGATGGGCATCTCCGACCTCACGTGGGAGAACTTTACGCCTATCCTCCAAATCAATGCCGATGCTGCCGCCATCATCGTGCGCGCCGATGCCCCTTGGCAGAACCTCAGTGAGTTTCTCGCCGCCGTAAAAACCCATCCCGGC
>CAXBOF010000699.1:0-1575 GCA_963977205.1 uncultured Phycisphaera sp.
CGCGCTCCCGGTCGGCACCGCTCGTTTGCCAGTGAAGGCTGGCCCTGGCTCGACGCTTCACTGTGGAAGCGCGCACGCGACGAGGCGGATGCGAAGATCGACGACACGGATATTGCGCCGATTGTCGGCAGTGACATCAACCCGCAGGCGGTGGGGCTGGCCAGACAGTGCGCCAAGAACGCGGGCGTTGAACACCTCGTGCGGTTCGATCTGGCCGACTACCGCCAGCTTCGGGCCGAGCAGGAGCGGGGGTGGATCATCTCGAACCCGCCCTACGGCGTGCGGGTTGGCGAAGAGAAAGAAGCAGAGACGATCCAAAGAGATCTGCCCGAGGTGATCTCGCGGATGCCGGGTTGGTCGGCGGGGTTGCTGCTCGCGGGGGAGGACTTTGAGAGCAGAATCGGACGATCTGCCACGCATCGGCGCAAGCTCTACAACGCCCGCATCCAGTGCACGTTCTACCAGTATCTTGCGCAGGATGGCAAGAAAGCGATCGAGTCACGCACGGATGTCGGCAACCTGGAGGCGTTCCAGACCGGGCTTGCCAAACGCGCCAGGCACGTCCGCAAGTGGCCCGAGTCGCGTGATGTCTTCGCGTACCGGCTGTTCGATGGCGAGGTCGGCGGCGTGCCGATCGTGATCGATCGGTTCGGCGATGTGATCCGGGTGCAGGATCTTGGAGAGTGGAGCAAGGCCAGCGCTTCGCGCATGAACCGCGTGGACCGCATCGGCGAGGCCGCCAGCGAAGCGATCGATTGGCCGAGCAGCGCAACGGTTGTGGTACACGCGGGCGAGGGTCAGAGCCACAGGCGTGCGCAGGAAGCGTGCGTTGTGCGCGAGCGGGGCTTGCTGTTTGAGGTCAGGCCCGGGGATCCAGCCGAGCCGGGGCTTGATCTGGCGTTCCGCGAGGCGCGCAAGTGGGCCGGCGAGCGGTGCGCGGGCAAGCGCGTGCTCGATGTTTCCGCTTGGCCTGGCTTGCTGACGGAAGCGGCGGCTGTCGCGGCCCGGGAGATTCGGGCGATCACGCCCGACGAGCACACCGAGGCGAGGCTTCGCCGGAATCTGCAGCTCAACGAGGTGGACAGCTCGAAGGTGACGATCACGCGTGGCGAAGCGCTCGAGGTGATCGACGAGATCGAGCCGGGCGAGGGCTGGGATGTGGTGCTGTGCGTGCTTTCGGATGAGCAAGCGGGTGAGATAGCGCCTGCGTTTGGCGAATTGCTCGAATCGTGCGCGGATCTGGTGACCCCGGGAGGGGTTGTCCTTCTTGCGGTGCCGACGTTTGAGACGCAAGAGGGCTTCGTGATAGAAGGGGCGCGTGAATTGACGAAATCGCTGCACCCGGAAGACGTTAAGCCTCAATCGGGGTACCGGTTCTGGTCGCTCTTGGCCGGGGGCGATTGACATCGGGTTTGCGGAGGGTCTAGCCTCCTCGCCTGCGCTCTGAGGGGATAACCGTGCCTGGTTGGCTTGTGCTTGTGATCGCCACGCCGCTGTTGATCGCTGCGTCTTTGCTGGGCGGGCTGGTTCCCAGCGCGATCCGCGGGACGCATCTTCGGATGCAGCTTGCTCTGA
>CAXBOF010000700.1:0-1574 GCA_963977205.1 uncultured Phycisphaera sp.
CGATTCCGGCCAGCAGGACTCGGGCCAACAGCAAGGCCTCGTCGCGCTCGATGACGAACTGACGCCACTCGATGACGCTGACGACTGAGTGCAACGCACCAGTAACGAGCAGTGAACTGATCGATAGCCAAAGAGAAAGCCGGGCACCCTGCGGCGCCCGGCTTGGGAATCTTTTTGAATTCAACAGTTCGGCTTACGCGTCCTGCTTCTGGGACTTGGCGAAGGCCTCCCAGTCGTCCTTGGATACCTCTTCGACCTCGGCTGTCGAGATGATCGCGTCCAGAGCCTTGTGCTCGAGCACCTGCTGAACCACGGTGCCGATCTGCTTGTTCTGGACAAGGTGCTGGCGGAGCTGCTCGGGGCGGACGCCCTGGCGATAAGCCATCTGGGCGATCGCGCCCTCGACCTCGGCCTGCTGGATCTGCACATCGCGCTCCTCGGCGACCTTCTGGAGGATGAAGAAGAGCTTGGTCTCGCGGCTGGCCTCGCCGGCGGATGCCTGTCGCAGAGTGGCGATGTTCTGCTCGATCTCCATCTGGTCCACGCCGCGATACATCAGCTCGGCACGCTTGCGGGCGAGCATGCGCTCGGCCTGCTGGGCGGTCAGACGCTTGGGCAGCTCCATCTCCACGTTCTTGAGCAGATGGCTTGCGACCTGCTGACGCATCAGCATCTGCTGCTCAACGTGTGCACGCTGCTCGATGCGGTTCTTGATGGCTTCTTCGAGCTGCTCACGCTTTTCCATACCCATGCGCTCAAGCAATTCCTCGAGCTTGGCGGGGATGATGCGGTCCACGCGGTCAACCTTGAAGGTGATGACCAGATCCTGATCGCGGACAGCCTCGACCTCGTGGTGCTCGGGGCCCTTGGTCTTGATCGTGACCTCGTCGCCGGCCTTGGGTGAGCCAAGCTGCTTGGCAAAGTCCGAGACGAGCACGCCAAGGATCATGCCCTCGTCGCTCTCTGGGACCTGAACGACAGCGCCGGGGATGTCGTGGATGACGGTGTCGCCGGCCTTCATGATGCCGTGACCGGAGATGTAGTCGCCGGCCTCGGGCGATTCGCGCTCTTCGAGTTCGCCCTCGGCCAGGCAGATCTTCTCGATCTCGTCGGCGATGACCTTGTCCTCGAGCTCAAACTTGGGCTTCTTGATCGCCAGCTTGTCGAGGTTGGGGATCTCGAACTCGGGAAGCACCTCGACATCGACCTCAAAGACGAGCGGCTTGCCCGATTCGAGCTCGGCGTCGGGCAGCGATTCGGAGATCGGGCTGCCGACGACCTTGAGCTTGTGCTCCTCGATGGCCTCTGAGTAGGCCGACGAGACGAGCTGGCTCTTGGTTTCGCTGTTGACGGAATCACCGAAACGCTTTTTCAGAAGTGAGCGAGGGGCGTGGCCCTTGCGGAAACCGGGAAGGGCAGCCTCCATGACGAGGGCGTCGAGGGACTCATCGATCCGCTCGGTGACCACGTCGGCTGGCACCTCGATCCGGAGCTTCTTGAGGCAGGGCCCGGCATCGGTGACGGTGCAGGTGCTGATTCGCTGCGTGGCAGTCTCGGACATGGAACATTCCTTC
>CAXBOF010000701.1:0-1571 GCA_963977205.1 uncultured Phycisphaera sp.
CCGCACCGGGCGAACACACCATGCAGCACCGCCTCCGGCCCGACATACGGGTTCCCGTCGGCGTAGGGAAAGTTCTCCGCCTCGTTCCAGACGATGTCATCGTGGAGCTGCCCCAGCACGGCCGGGATATCCCCCGCTGCAAAGGCTGTATAGATCGTGTTCACGACGTCGACATTGCTCGGCATGCCCTGGGCCCTCTCTCATGGGTGCACTGATTCGCGGGGCAGTCTACCGACTTTGGGCATCCGCAGGTGCCCCGCACCCGTCCAGAGCACCGCTGGGCCTCACTTGTATACCACCCCCACAAAACCGCCCATCCCCCCCGCGGGTTCCTATGGTTCCAAAGCGGGTCGCACGAAGGATCGCCCCCGCCTCACATACACTTTCTGACGAGCCCCTCGCGTGAGCGAGGGGGCCAAGGAGCAAACAGCATGGCCACCCGCATCGGAATCAACGGCTTCGGTCGCATCGGGCGTCTCGTCGCGAGGCTCGCCGCAAACGACCCCAACATCGAGCTCGTCGCAGTCAACGACCTCGTCCCCGCCGACAACCTCGCCTACCTCCTCAAGTACGACACCATGCACGGCCGCTTCCTCGTCGACCACAAACCAGCCGACGTCTCCGCAACCGAAAACTCCTTCACAGTCAACGGCAAAACCACAAAGACCATGGCCGTCCGCGACCCCGCGGACCTCCCCTGGGGCGACTGGGGCGTCGACTACGTCCTCGAATCCACAGGCTTCTTCACCGACTTCGAGGGCGCACACAAGCACATAGAAAACAACGGCTGCAAACGCGTCGTCATCAGCGCACCCACCAAATCCCCCGACAAGGTCAAAACCCTCGCCTACAAGGTCAACCACGAGCAGTACGACCCCGCCAGCGACAAGATCATCTCAAACGCAAGCTGCACCACCAACTGCCTCGCGCCCATCGCAAAGGTCATCAACGACGAGTTCGGCCTCGAAGAAGGCCTCATGACCACCGTCCACGCCGCCACCGCAACCCAGCCCACGCAAGACGGCCCCTCCAAGAAAGACTGGAGAGGCGGACGCAACGCCTACCAGAACATCATCCCCGCTTCCACCGGCGCCGCCAAAGCAGTCACCCTCTGCATCCCCGACCTCAAGGGCAAGCTCACCGGCATGGCCTTCCGCGTCCCCACCGCCGACGTCTCCTGCGTCGATCTCACCTTCCGCACAGCCAAGGCCACAAGCCTCAAGGACATCAACGCCGCCATGAAGTCCGCCGCCAACGGCTCCATGAAGGGCGTCCTGGGCTACACCGAAGAAGAGGTCGTCTCCAGCGACTTCATCGGCGACCCCCACAGCTCCATCTACGACGCCAAGGCAGGCATCGAACTCAACGACCGCTTCTTCAAGGTCGTCAGCTGGTACGACAACGAGGCCGGCTACGCCAACCGCTGCGTCGACATGCTCCGCATGCTCGCCTCAAAGGACTGATCCCCGACCAGCCTCAACGACAACCCAAACCCCACCAAAAAAGCACCCCGCTCACAAGGCGGGGTGCTTTCGTATGTATTGAGTTGTGGTATTGGTGAGTCAGCCAAG
>CAXBOF010000702.1:0-1570 GCA_963977205.1 uncultured Phycisphaera sp.
CTGTGTACACAGGGCGCATCGCGCGGAGCTGTATCAGACGATCAGTGAGCTGACCAAGCTCGACCTGCACACGGATGAGTTCGGGATGCGAGCCCGCGCCGACGCGGTACCGTGTGCGCAGGACTTCCTCGAACGATTCGAGCAGCTCAAGGTTGTCCTGCGTGATCTCGGTTGCAGCATCCAGGTACGCCAGCTCGTAGAGCGAGATGACAACGCGCTCTGCGACCACAAGGCGTGTCGCTTCGAACTGTCGCCACGAAGCGGTCGCGGCTCGGGAGGCGGCGTCTTTGCGATCCTTGAGCTTGCCGACCCAGGGGAATGACTGCTGGACACCGACGCGGGCCTGCTGAGCGCCCGTGCGTGTCTCGACCTCGTCCAAGAAGAAGCCGAAGGTCAGGCGTGGATCGGGCAGGGCTGCGACCTGGGGCAATCGCTCGGCGGACGCTCGCCAATTCTGATACGCCGCCTCGACAGAGGGGCTGTGGTAGAGCGCGTACCGGACATACTCATCGAGCGTCGAAGTTTCGGTCAGCTCGGGCGCGACGGGTTTGTCGGTCTCGGGTTCGTCCCGGTACGCGGACTCTGGCGCAACGAACGCTTCGATGGGCAGAGCGTTTGCAGATGGAGTGTGTGCATCACGCGGCACATCGAACGGCGACGAGCAGCCGCCGGCGAGAGTGGTCGCCGCGATCACCGCTGCGCACGTGGCAAGGCGGAAGGCCATAACAGGCTCCTGGGAAAGTTGTCTGGCAGTGAAGAGTCACGGATCAAATGAAGAACTGTGCGAGCGCACGTTCTCTCTTGAAACGCTTATCTACGTTTGCCAGATGCCCAGGTAGGCCTGCACTTGGTTGTGTGTGTTGTTGGTATGGAGGGAGTACACGCCGGTGCGCGGGGCAACGGCTTGGGGCTCGTCCAATGTGATCACCAGAATAGCGATCACGTGGCTCGGGATCGTGACGACCGTATCGCGGTCGGACCTAGGCAGAGGGGCGTCGGGGGTCTCTTTCGGAGTCTCGTCCGGCTGGACGCCGCAGAGACACGGATCGATCGGCGGCGGGCAGAGCGATGCGACCGGGGTTGAATCGCAACAGGAAGTCTCGGCGACCATAGCCGAGCAGCTCGTGTCCGAGAACGGCACGGGGGCGCTGCGATGAGTAGCCACGGCCAGCACCAGCGGCTGCCAGATCATCGCCAGAATGACAAGTACGCGCATCACGTCTCTTGAGTATACCAGTGACGTGTTGATCTATTCCAGAACCGGGAATCATCCCGGATTCGTGGGCCCAACCGGACGTTCGCGGACGCTTTCCACATACCGCCTCCCACCCAAATAAGCGAGTACGCTACTCGCCATGACCGACGCCCGCTCCGACCAGCTCACCCAATTCGTGACCTACGCCAAGGCCCTCAAGGGCGACGAAAAGGGCGAGGCCCAGCACTTCCTCGACCGCCTCTTCCAGGCCTTCGGCCAGCCGGGCTCGATCGAGGCCGGGGCGTCGTATGAAGAACGCCTGAAGCGCCCAAACCGCAGGGGCGTCAACTTCGCCGACCTCGTCTGGAAGGACAT
>CAXBOF010000703.1:0-1567 GCA_963977205.1 uncultured Phycisphaera sp.
TGATGAGCTGCTCCGGGATGCCGCAGAGCCCAAAGCCCCCCACCATCACGGTGCAGCCGTCGTAGATGATGCCCCGGTCCTTCAGGTCCGCGAGCGCTTCGGTTGCCGATGAGACATTCTTGTGTGCCATGCGCTCAGGATAGCGGCCGGGCGGCGTCCGGGGCTAATCTGCGGTTATGCAAGATCGCAGCATGACCATAATCAGTACCCGAACGATCTCGAGATGTCTCATTGCATTGCTGCTCGGCCTGCTTAGCGTGGCCTCTGGCGCCCAGGATTGGCGGAACATCGAAACAGGCTCCGAGATCCCCGCCGAGGGCTACGCGGACATGCCGCTGGTCGTCACACTCAACGACGGCTCGTGGCTCTGCACACTCACCACCGGTCCTGGCCGGGAGGGTGCACCCGGGCAGTACGTGATCGCCACCCGCTCAACGGATCAGGGCCAGACATGGTCCGAGCCCGTTCCTATATCTCCCCGCATCACCAAACACGGCTCTGAAAGCTCGTGGGTGGTCCCGCTGCATGTCCCACATCAGGGCTCCGAAAAATTCGGCCGGGTCTATGCATTCTACGTCACCAACGGCGACAACATTACCGAAGTCCCCGGGCTCGAAGAGCGCGACAACGACCGCGTCGACATGCTCGGGTGGTACGTTTACCGCTTCAGCGATGACGGCGGCGAAACATGGTCGGCTCAAACACGCATCGATATCCCCAAGACCGACGCCGATCTGAACAACACGTTTGGTGGCAAAGTCCAGATGTTCTGGGGCGTCGATGAGCCGATCAGCACGGATGAGCGCACGCTGATCGCATTGACCAAGATCCGCACGCACCTCGTTACCGACACCGAGGGCTGGCTTCTGGCGTGCGACAACCTCACAGCCGAGACCGACCCCGCAAAGCACGAGTGGCGTTTGCTCCCGATGGGCAACGACGGTGATCCGCAAACATGGAAGGGCCTGCGTTCCGAGACCAATTTCCGCACGACACAGGCCGAGCACGACCTGACCGCACTCAACAAGCCGGGACATTTCATCCTCATCAACCGCACCGACACGGGCGTGCTCTCGATCAGTCGATCCACCGACAATGGCAGCACGTGGTCCGAACCCGAGCCGATGACATACCCCGATGGCTCTGCGATCCGAAACCCGCGTGCCAACGCCAAAGTCTGGAAGACCAAGCACGGTCGCTATCTCCTGTGGTTCCACAACCACGGCGGGACACGCTTTGAAGACCGCAACCCCGGCTGGCTCGCCGGCGGCATCGAACACGATGAACAGATCAAGTGGTCCCAGCCCGAGATCGCCCTCTACCACAACGACCCGAGCGTGCGCATCAGCTACCCCGACCTCATCGAAGACAGCGGCCGATACTGGATCACCGAAACAGAGAAAGAAACCGCGCGCGTGCACGAGATCGACGCGTCACTCATCGAAGGCCTCTGGGCGCAACTCGACGACCAACACACGCCCCCAACAGACACACTGACCGAGCCAGCCTCCATCGACTTTGGCGCTGGCCAGGGCTTCTCGATCGCGCTCGCGTTCTCAAACTACGA
>CAXBOF010000704.1:0-1566 GCA_963977205.1 uncultured Phycisphaera sp.
CCATCGAAGACGAATTGAATCGAATCGGCCTCCGCAGCACACTGCTCGGACTCATGGGGCTGCCAGGCGATGCCGACGTGACCCTCCTGCCCGATCTGCGCACGGATGCGCCCATTTCCCTCGACAACCCGATCGATCAACTCATCAGGCGGAACACGCTCCTGGGCGTCAAACGAGCCGAGTACCAGACCGCCGAGGATTCGCTCAGACTCGAGATCCGCAAGCAGTACCCCGATCTCCAGATCGGCGCCGGCTACGGGAGCGAGAACAACGACGACCGGCTCTTGCTTGGCGCATCGATCGCCATCCCCGTCTTCAACGCCAACCGCGCAGGCATCGCCGAGGCCCGGGCCGAGCGTGAACGCTCAAGAGCGGCCGCCGAAACAACCTTCGAATCGCTTACCCGCCAGCTCGCACGCGCACAAGCCAAGTACGCAGCCACGAAGGCGCAGCTCGACACATACGAGTCCGTGCTCGTGCCGATGCTGGACGAGCAGTACCGCGAAATCACGCACCTGCTCGAACTGGGCGAGGTCGAGACGCTGCTCCTGCTCGAAACGCTCACCCGTCAGCAGGACGCGATGAGCACACTGATCGATCTCAAGACCGCTGAAGCTTTGGCCCAGATCGAAATCGAGCGGCTCCTCGGTCCGGATCGGCCGCTGCTCCCCTCCCCCGTCGCGAGCGAAACACACACACAGTCAACACCTTCCAAGACCACCACGACGCATACCAAAGGCGGTGACCAATGAAAGCCACCCGGAATCCATTCCTGATCGCCCTGCTCATAGGCATGCAGATCGGGCTCACTGCCTGTTCCAAAGACAACTCGAACACATCCAAACAATCCCAGCACTCAGCCGAAGATGCGCACGCGGACGAGAACGCAGCGTCACAGCCCAACCGCGTCTCCGTCTCACCCGCTGTGCGCAAGAATCTGGGCATCACGTTCGTTCAAGTCGAACGCCGGCGCATCCAGAGCACACTCCGTGTGCCCGGCTCATTCGAGTACGAGCCCTCGGCCCGACGCGAATACCGCGCCGCTGTGCCCGGTCGTATCGAGATCATGGTCAACCAATTCGACCGCGTCGAGCCAGGCGATGTGCTCTTCACTGTCGATTCCTCAGAATGGCGTCGGCTACAACAGTCGGTGACCCAGATTGACTCCGAAATCAATCGCCTGACAGTACAACTCGAAACCTACGGCCCATTGTTCGAGGCCCACGAAACGCACGAGGAAAGCCTCCAGCACAGCGTCGAAGTCTGGCAAGAGCGGCTCGCTCAGCTCGAGTCGGTACGCGAGGCCGGCGGCGGACGCAACGAGCAACTCACCTTAGCCAGAGCATCCCTCGCCAGCGCCCGTTCCGAACTGACAAGCGTGCACGAGAATCATGCCCTCCTCCGCGGCGAACAGAAAAAGACCTCGGCCGACATCGAAGCCGCCCGTTCACAGTTCGAGTTCCTGATCGGTTCCGCATCGGTCGTCACCTCAATCCCACCTGAAGAGCTCCTCTCCATCACCCAAGGGCAACAAGCAAACCGCCCTCTCTGGGCGACCATTAACAA
>CAXBOF010000705.1:0-1564 GCA_963977205.1 uncultured Phycisphaera sp.
GAAGGGCGACTGATACGCCGCTGGCGTGTGGGTGCTCAGTCGATCTCTTCGTTGTGCGCGGCGGCATTGGTCTGCTGGCCGGCAAGATCCACCGCGGGTTGGGCCGAGGTGCCAACGGTTGGGCCTCGAACGACCAGCATAAAGACCCACACGGCGATCGCGTTGAAGAGCGTGACGGCCGCCAGCCATCCGGTCAGGCCCTTGAGCATCTCGGGGCGCGAGTCGAGCGGCTTGGTGAGTTTCTCTGCGACGATGTACGCGGCCTCGCCCGTCCGCTCGCGGGCCTCCTCAGCAATGACACGCCAGCGCGGCTGACCCTCGGTGTTCCGCTTGAGACTCCCCTTGCGGGGCTTGCTCGGCTTCTTGTGACGGACCTTGCGCTCCGTCTGCTTGGTCGACGGCTCGGTCTCGGTCTCTGATTCGGCTTGGTCATCGATCTCGACCGATGGCGCCGGCTTGGGCGCTTTCGCCCTCGGCTCGGGCTTGGCTTCGGGTTGTGGTTCAGGCTTTGGAGCGGCAGCCACAGGCTCAGGTTCGGGCACGGGATCAGACGTTTGCGTTTCGGCTGCTGGAACTGCCTCGATCTTTGCTTGCGGGGCTTCGGGCACGCCCTGGGCGATCACCTCGTCGGCGTCATCGAAGTCACCATCAAGGAGATCGTCCTCGTCGATGGCTTCCGCCTCATGAGCGGCAGGCTCGGACTCGGTTACAGTCTCGGTTTGGTCGTCAAGACCGGGCGCGGCCCGGGTGGGCGCATCGATGCCCGCAGCCAGCACCGTGTCGGCATCGTCGAAGTCGCCATCGAGCATCTCGTCGGCAAGCTCGGAAAGCTCTTCATCAACCGCGTCGACTGTGGACCTGGATTCCGTTGCTGCCTCTACAGATGCAGCGGCATCTTCGAGCATCGCATCGACCTGAACGTCGAGTGAAGCTGTTTCCACTTCGACTGCTTCGGGCTCATCTGCGGTCTCGTCGAGCTCGGCTTCGTCAGCAACCGCGGCCACTTCAGGTTCGGGTGCGGGCGTGGGTTTTTTCGCCTCGGGCTGCATGACGGCATTGATCTCAGCGGCAGTCTCGAAAGCCTCGTCGGGGAGATTGGCTTCCTCGATCTGGCGCTCGAGCTCCGCGGTCGCCTCGGTCATCCCAGCGACAAGCTGATCGATCTGCTGATCGAGAGATGGCTCCGGATTGTTCTGCTTCTGGTTGGGCATGATTGCGAAGAGCCTCGCGCCCATGATCGACTCGCCGAGGGCCTTACTCAAGGGATATTGGACCTCTTCTCTGAGATTCCGGGCTAGCCTCTCCTCAGATGCACAGAATTTCTCTGGTCAATTCGGCTGAGCCCCTCCAGCAGGGCGAGTGCGTCCGCATCACCGGCGACGAGGCAAAGCACGCGGTGAAAGTCAAAAGACTGGAGCCGGGCGAGCGAATCGAGCTCCTGACGGGCTTTGGGCTCATCGCCGAGGCCTCGATGGTGGGGGCTGAGAAACTGGGGAAGAAGGACGGCTGGGCGATCGATGTCCGTGTCGAAGCGGTCCGCAGGGCCCCGCCGATTTACCCGCAG
>CAXBOF010000706.1:0-1564 GCA_963977205.1 uncultured Phycisphaera sp.
ACGATCCGCGCCGGTACCCCGTTGACGGTCACCCCGCCGGCCTCGATGGCGGCGGCGATCACGAGCCGCATCAAGATCATGGGCAATCTGGATATCTCCGAACGCCGCATCCCGCAGGACGGCCGCATCCGCTGCACCGTGCAGGGACGCAAGCTGGATCTGCGTGTCTCGACATTGCCGGCCGCGATCGGCGAGAAGATCGTGATGCGTATTCTGGATACAAAGTCGATCAACGTGAAGCTTGAGGATCTCGGCTTCGACGATACGACGCTCGAGATCTGGCGGAATCAGGTCAAGCAGGCGCACGGCATCGTGCTCGTGACAGGCCCGACCGGTTCGGGTAAAACGACCACGCTCTACTCCTCGATCCGTCAGCTCGACAAGAACAAGCTCAACATCTCCACGTGCGAAGACCCGGTCGAGTATCACCTCGACGGCATCACGCAGACGCAGACGCACGAAAAAATCGGGATGACCTTCTCCAAGGTGCTCCGGGCGCTCCTGCGTCAGGACCCGGACGTGATCATGGTCGGTGAGATTCGCGACCACGAGACGGCACATATCGCGATCCAGGCGGCGCTGACTGGTCACCTTGTGCTTTCGACACTCCACACGAACGATGCGCCCAGCTCGCTGACGCGACTTGTGAACATCGGGCTTGAGCCCTTCCTTGTAGGCGCTGCGGTCAACGCGGTGCTGGCCCAGCGGCTGGTGCGCAAGCTCTGCACGCACTGCAAGGATCTGCGTGATCCTCCGCCCGAGCAGGTCGAGTTCCTGGAGTTGTCGGGGATCATCGGCCAGCAGATCTACCAGCCGGTGGGCTGCGACAAGTGCCGCCAGATCGGGTACTCGGGCCGGGTTGGTATCTACGAGCTGCTGACGGTCGATGACCAGATGCGCGACGTGATCGCCCGTAACCCGAACGTGGCCGAGTTCAGGAAGCTGTGTCTTGAGCGCGGCATGATGAGCCTGCGTCAGGACGGGATGGCCAAGGTCGCCGAGGGGACGACGACAGTTGCCGAGGTCCTGCGCGTGACGGCCGAGCACTGAGTCGAAGAAGCAAGCCGCCCGCCGGCGTTCAGACCGGCGGGCGGGAATGTGTTCATTCAGGGATGGCTATGGCGTGCCATCTCTGCCGCCGTTGCCGTCGGAGCCGTCGTTCCCATCCGTTTGTGTCACCGTTTCCTCCGTCACCACCATCGCCGCCCGTCCCGCCATTCCCGCCAGATTTGTTCGTAGTCCCATTGCCACCGGATCCACCGCTTCCGCCATCGCCTCCGTCGCCGCCGTTTCCATTCGGTGCATCGCCACCCGCACCTGCGTCTCCGCCGTCCCCCCCGGGTCCTCCTGCACCACTATTGCCATTTCCACCAGCGCCCCCCGGGCCGCCATTTCCTCCTTCTCCGGCATCGCCATTCGGCGCGTCGCCGGCATCACCACCGTTTCCGCCAGGGCCTCCAGCAGCTCCTGGCCCAATTGGTGAAGCGCCATTTCCTCCGGTCCCCCCGTTGCCTCCATTTCCTCCATCGCCGGAGTTTCCCCCGTTGGGGCCGCCGTTACCCCC
>CAXBOF010000707.1:0-1558 GCA_963977205.1 uncultured Phycisphaera sp.
CAGCTGCGTGCCCGGCTCACCGATCGACTGGGCCGCGATGATACCCACCGCAAGGCCCGGCTCAACGAGCTTGCCCGTCGACATATCCATGCCGTAATCCAGAGCCGAGCAACCCGTCGAGCTCTCACTCGTCAGCGGGCTGCGAACGACAACCGAATCGATGCCCATCTCCTCGACCCGCTCAGCGGCGTCGGGCAGGATCATCTCGTTGGCTGCGATGAGCACCTCGCCCGTCGCCGGGTTGGCAATCTGATGCACGCTCACGCGCCCGACAAGCTGATCACGCAGACGCACATCGATCTGCTCACCCTTATAAAGAGCACGCTTGACGATGCCGCGCTTGGAGCCGCAGTCGTACTCACCAATGATCACCGACTGAGCCACATCGCAGAGTTTCCGCGTCAGGTAGCCCGAGTCAGCGGTCTTGAGCGCGGTATCCGCCAGACCCTTACGAGCACCGTGGGTCGACGAGAAGTACTCGAGAATGTTCAGACCCTCGCGGAAGTTCGCGCGGATCGGCGTCTCGATGATCTCGCCCGAGGGCTTGGCCATCAGGCCTCGCATGCCCGCAAGCTGCTGCATCTGGCTCACGTTACCACGGGCACCAGAGTCCATCATCAGATACACCGGGTTCAGGTAGGCCTCGCCTTCCTTCTCAGCGATGCTCGCGTACTCGTCCTCGCCCTTGCGGCGGTCGTGCTTGAGCGTCTCGATCAGCGTCTTGGTGATCTCTTCTCGGCAGTGCGACCAGATGTCCAGAAGCTGGTTGTAGCGTTCACGAGGCGTGATGATGCCGTCCTCGTACGAACGCTCCACACGATCGACCCGCTTCTGGGCCGCCTTCAGCATGTCCTGCTTCTCTTCCGGGATGCGCAGGTCGGTGATGCCAAACGAAAGACCCGCAGTCGTCGACTGCTTGAAGCCGATCCCCTTGAGGTTGTCGAGCATATCAATCGTCGCGGCGCGCCCCGAGTACAGGTACGCGTCGTCGATCACACGCGCACAGCCCTTCTTGCCAAGCGTGCAGTTGTAGAACGGCATGCCGGGGCTCAGGATGTCCGCAAACAGAATCCGACCCGCGGTCGTCACGATCCGCCCACCCGCAGGCATCGCCTCGGGCACGTCGCGCTCCTTCGTGACAACCTGATCAAACTCGTCAACACGCACAACGATCGGGTCGTGCACGTCGATCTTGCCGCTGTCGAGCGCCATCAGCGCCTCGGTCGCATCCTTGTACCTGGGAAGCTTGGTCGGATCCGTCTCGGAGTCGTTGCGCATCAGTGTGATGAAGTACACGCCCATCACGATGTCCTGCGAGGGCGAGATAATCGGCGCACCGTTGGCAGGGCTGAAGATGTTGTGCGTCGCAAGCATCAAGACGTGAGCCTCGGCCTGCGCCTCAACAGACAACGGCAAGTGAACAGCCATCTGGTCACCGTCGAAGTCGGCGTTGAACGCCGCGCAGACCAGCGGATGCAGCTGGATGGCCTTGCCTTCGATCAGCACCGGCTCAAAGGCCTGAATGCCCAGGCGGTGCAGGGTTGGTGCACGGTTGAGC
>CAXBOF010000708.1:0-1558 GCA_963977205.1 uncultured Phycisphaera sp.
GAGTCCGCGCGATCGATCGCCTCGGTCAGATGATCGAACTGGCGGCAAGCCCTCGCCCAGAGACCGAACGCGCCGTCGACGTGCACCCATGCGCCGGCCGACTTGGCTCGGTCGATGATCTCGGGGAATGGATCGAACGAGCCGGTATTCACCTCTCCCGCCTGGAGGCACAGCAGCGTGCGTTCGTCGATACGCGGGAGCTTGGTGGCGATCACGCGGCCCTGGCTGTCGACGGGGACTGTCTCAACGCGCGTGCGCCCGAAGCCGCTGAGAGAGAGTGCTTTCTTGACACTCGCGTGGACCTGCTCGCCCACGATGACACGGATTTCTGGCGCGCCGAAGAGCCCATCGTTCTCGACGTTCCATCCTTGATTGGCGAGCAGCCGGTGTCGTGCGGCGCAGAGCGCGGTGAAGTTGGCGACGGTCGCGCCCGTGACGAAGCCGACCTCGCAGGACGCGTCGAACCGGAGCAGATCGAGGAGCCACTTGGCAGCAATCTCCTCGAGTTTGGCACCCACGGGAGTGCAGATGAACATGCCGGTGTTCTGATCCCAGGCATTGGCGAGCACGCTCGCGCCGAGCGCTGCGGGGACGACGCCGCCGATCACGAAGCCGAAGTAGCGAGGGCCCGCGCTGGCGACGGTGGCGGGTGAGCCGTGGGTGTGGAGGGCGCTGACGACCTCGATCGGACTGGTCGGGCCGGCTGGGAGTTCAATATTGAGGGCTTCGAGTGCATCAATTTGATCGGCGTTCGGGAACACGCGGCGATCGCGCAGATTGCTGAGGTATTCCGATGCAAGTTTCGAGGCGTGTTGGAGTGATTCGGCAGGGGTTGCTTGCATGGTTGTAAATCCTACCGCCTGACGGTCTTGGATTGCACACCGTCGTGCGTGATGGTGACCGGGCGGATCGAGCCGTCGGGCGCGAATTCCAGGCGATCGATGCAGACAACACGGTGGTTCCGGTCCGTCTCGTTGAGGGGCCTGCGGTGGTACACGATGATCCATTCGTCGTCACCAATGGGCAAGACACTGTGGTGCCCGGCCCCGGTGGCGATGTCGGGGTCCTGCTGTAGGATTGTGCCCATCCGTTCGAACGGCCCGAGCGGTGAGTCCGACACCGCGTATGCGACGCGGTAGTCCGGGCCGGTCCAGCCGCCCTCGGACCACATGAAGTAGTACCGCCCGTCGCGCACCAGCATGGTCGGGCCTTCGACGTAGCCCTCGGGTGTGATCTCCCGGAATGTGGAGCCGTCATCGAATGGGACGAAGCCTGTGAAGTCATCGTGGAGCTGCGCGATGTTGCAGTGTCCCCAGCCGCCGTAGTACAGATACCACTTGCCCGTTGCCGGGTCACGGAACGCGGCCTGGTCGATCGGCTGCGCTTTGTTGTGGAAGGCATCGACGAGCGGGCGGCCCAGAAGATCCTCAAACGGACCCTCTGGCCGATCACTGACAGCAACACCTATGCCCCCAGACTCGTCATCACTCTGAATGTCGTTGGCTGCGAAGAAGAGGTAGTAGCGGCCTTCGTTTTGTGCGATACACGGCGCCCACAT
>CAXBOF010000709.1:0-1558 GCA_963977205.1 uncultured Phycisphaera sp.
TGAGGAGGCCGCCCTTGTCCGCAGGATCTTCGAGCTGGCCGCCACGGGCATCGGGTCGCGGGCCGTCGCCGATCAGCTGAACACAGAGGGCCTCCGGGCGCCGCGTGGCGGGCTCTGGGGCAAGACCTCGGTCTCCCGCATTCTGAGGAACCCCACCTACATCGGTGTGCATGTGTCTGGGGCCTGGAAGTCCGAGCCCGGCTCACGGACGTTTCGGTTCGATCTCAAGGCCGAGGGCGTGATCGCCGTCGAGGACGCTCACGAGGCGATCGTCGACCGTGAGACGTGGGACCGGGTCCACTCCCGCCCTCCCCTGCCCCGGACGACGAAACCCCGGATGCTGACCGGCCTGCTCTGGATCAACGGGCAGCCCGCCAAGAGCGACAGCACCAAGACCGTGGCGTTCTACTGCTGCCGCCAGGCGGGCCGGGGGAAGCCGTGGCTTGAGGTCGCGGCGACCGACGCCGCGGTCTGGGACGCTTTCGTCCGTACCGCGACGGATCAGGGGTTCGTCGCCAGCATTGTCGAGCGGGCGAACAAGGACGAGGGCCGCGAGCGCCTCAGGATCCAGCGGGATCAGCAGACGAAGAACATGGAGCGTCTCCAACGGCGTCTGGACGCCCTGATCGAGATGCGGGCCGACGGGGAGATCACGAAGACCGTTTTTTCAGCCAAGTCGGATGAGACCCGCCGCAAGCTGGAATCGGCTGGATCGGCCCTGCGTCGGACCGAGGCCGCTCTCGCCGCCGGAGATCCAGGCCGGGTGCATCTGGCAGTCGGCGCGATCCGGGCACTGCTCGAAGGAAAGAAGCGGCTCTCGGTCGCTCAGAGGCGGAAGCTGCTGGTTTCGGTCGTGGAGCGGGTCGAAGTCATCGCGAGAAAGAACGCGGATTGGTACCAATCACGGGGGGAAGGCGGTCGGCTTGGTCCGGCGTCTGGCCATCGGTGGAAAATCGCCGAAGTGACGCTCAGTTTGAGAGTGCCGGTAGATGAAAGTCCCCCAAATCGCTCATTGGAGCGCGGTATCCGTGACCTGTACAAGGACACTGCATCCTGATGCTCGGGCCAGCCGGGACGGGCAAAACGATGATGGCTCGGGCGCTGCCAGGGATTTTGCCGCCGCTCTCCCCGACCGAGGCGATCACGATCACCCGGATCTACTCGTCGGCGGGCCGTTTGCCGCCCGGGCAGGGGCTTGTCAGTGAGCGCCCCGTCCGCACGCCGCACCATACCGCAAGCTCGGCCTCGATCGTCGGCGGCGGGGCGGTGCCGAGGCCCGGCGAGATCTCGCTAGCGCACCACGGCATCCTGTTCCTCGATGAGCTGCCCGAGTTCTCACGGAACGTGCTCGAAACCATGCGGCAACCGATCGAGGACCGCCACGTGACGATCACCCGCGTGCAGGGCTCGGTGACATTCCCCACCGACTTCATGCTCGTGGCTGCGATGAACCCGACGCCCAGAGGCGATGTCGCGGCGGGGGAGGTCGGTCGGCGGGAGATGGAGCGGTACGTCGGGCGGATTTCGGGTCCGATGCTTGAGCGGATCGATATTCACT
>CAXBOF010000710.1:0-1556 GCA_963977205.1 uncultured Phycisphaera sp.
AACTCGGCGCACACCCTTGGCGATGCCTGTCTCGCCCACGAGAGCGAACGCGCCGATCTCGGAGGTGTTGGCAACGTGCGTGCCGCCACAGAACTCGATCGAGAGGCCGGCCCATTTCTCATCTTCCGGGTTGTCGAGCAGATCCTGCACGCTTGCACCAACGGAGACAATGCGGACGGGGTCGGGGTACTTCTCGCCGAAGACCGCGCGGAGGCCCGAGATGCCCTTGGCCAGGTACAGCGGGCCCGTGCCGGTGCCGACGATGCTGTTCTTGCCGATCTCCTCGCGCACGATCGACTCGACCTTGCGGGTTTCCTCGTCGGTCATCGGGCCCGAGTGCGAGAAGTCGAACCGCAGGCGCTCGGGCTCGACGAGCGAGCCCTTCTGGTCGACGTTCTCGCCCAGTGTGCGCCGAAGCCCGAGGTTGAGCAGGTGCGTGGCGGTGTGGTTGCCCTGCGTGCCCTTGCGCCGGTTGCGATCGACGTGGCACTCGACCTCTTCGTGGACGCGCAATTCGCCCTTGACGATGTGCCCGATGTGCATGATGTAGTCGCCAAAGCGTTTGACATCCTCGACCTTGAACTCGCTCTGCGTGTGCGGGTCGCTCACTCGGTGGTGCTCGTTGACGACGTGCAGACGTCCCACGTCGGCGATCTGCCCGCCCGCCTCTGCGTAGTAGTTGGTCGCATCAAGGATCACACCGATTTTGCGCAAACCCGTGTCAGCAGCGGTGACAGATTCCTCGAAGGTCTTGCCATCGAAGATCGCGCGGATACGCGAGCGGATCGTCTTGTCGGCGTAGACGGCCTCGGTGTCGGTCGCGGGGACCTTCATGTGCGCCAGGCGCGCCAGCGCATCGGGCTCGAGCTTCAGACCGGCCTCGCCCGAGCCGAACTTGCTGCCGGCGCGGCTGCGCTCGCGCTGTTCCTCCATCGCGCGCTCAAAGCCGGCGACGTCAACGGTCAGCCCGCGCTCGGAAGCCATGATCTCGGTGAGGTCGAGCGGGAAGCCGTAGGTGTCGTAGAGCGTGAAGGCGTCCTCGCCCGAGAGGACGGAATTTCCCGCAGCGAGCTCGTCAAAGATCTTGATGCCCTTGTCGAGCGTCTTGCCGAAGCTCTGCTCTTCGTCGGCGATGATCTCCGCGATTTTGGCCGTGTTCTTGGCGATCTCGGGGAAGCCGGCTTCGAGGCTCTTGGCGACGGTGGGGACGAGGTCGGTCAGGAAGCCGGTCTCGGCGCCCAGCTTCTGGCGGCCGAAGCGGACAGCCCTTCGCAGAACACGGCGGAGCACGTAGCCGCGGCCCTCGTTGCTGGGTGCAGCGCCGTCGGCGATGGCGACGACGAGCGTTCGGATGTGGTCGGCGATCACGCGGTAGGCCATGTCCACGCGGTCGGGGTCCTCGTCGCCCAGCTTGCCTTGATAGGGGCGCTCAAAGCCCGTGACCTTCTGGATCGCCTCGAAGATGGGCGTGAAGACGTCGGTGTCGTAGTTGCTGGTCTTGTTCTGGATGACCGAGACGAGGCGCTCGAGGCCCATGCCCGTGTCGACGTGCTTGG
>CAXBOF010000711.1:0-1556 GCA_963977205.1 uncultured Phycisphaera sp.
AGGATTGCCCGGCCTTTGAGCTGGGCAAGGCGCGGAACCTGACGCCCGAGATCGATGTCACCAAAGACAGGGTTGATGCTGCGGTGCTGGCGTTCGGGACACCCGCGATCGCGGCGGCTCGGGCGGCGGGCGAGATGCGTGAGGACTGCACGGTCGCGGTGTACGACGCGCGGTTCGCCAAGCCGATCGATGAGCGGCTTGTTCGAACGCTGCTTGAGCGGGGGATCCCGATATTGACGGTCGAGGAGCACTCGCCCATCGGCGGGTTCGGCTCGGCGGTGATCGAGAAGGCTAATGAGCTCGGGCTCGATGCTTCTGGCGTGATGCGTCTTGCGATGCCGGATGCCTGGGTGCGTCAGGACGGGCGGGGCAAGCAGCTTGCCGAGAGCGGTCTGGATGCGGCTGGCATCAAGCGTGCGGTCTTGACGCTGCTCGAACAGGGCGGGGCGGGAGCGGTCGCCGAGCGTGAGATCGAGCCCAAGTCTGTCGGCGAGCGGGCCTCTCGGTAAACTCGGCGGCGAGCAGAGTCCCACGCGAAAGGCGGCACATGCCCGAATCTCGTCGATCGACGCTCCTTGTGGTCAACACCGATAAGCCCGACGCCGAAATGGTCGCCAAAGAGCTGACGGCACTGATCGAGGCGCACGGCAACCTCTTGGCCAAGATCCCGGCCGGCGATGCGGACTTCCCCGATGAGGCCGAGAAGGCGGATCTGATCGTGGTGCTCGGCGGCGACGGGACGCTCCTCGGTGAGGGGCGGCGGTTTGCGGGCCGGAATGTGCCGGTGCTGGGCGTGAACGTCGGAAAGCTCGGGTTTCTGGCGGAGTTTGATCTCGAAGCGGTGCGCGAGCAAGCGACGGAGCTCTTTGGACGCGGGCAGCTGCGGACGCGCGAGGTGAAGCTGCTGCGCGCTCAGGTCCGGCACACGGACAATCGTCTTGAGCATGTCGGGTTGGCGATGAACGAGGCCGTCATCACGGCCGGCCCGCCTTTTCGTGTCATCGAGCTTGCGATCCGCATCGACAGCACGATGGGGCCTGTCGTGCGGGGCGATGGGATCATCGTTTCGACGGCTGTGGGCTCGACGGCGTACAACGTCTCGGCAGGCGGGCCGATCGTGCACCCGTTGGTGGACACCACGCTCATCACGCCGATCGCGGCACACTCGCTGGCGTTCCGCCCGATCGCGGTGCCGGGCGAGAGCGCGATCGAGATCACGCCGATACAGATCAACGACGAGCATGGCGCCGGAACGACGCTGGTGCTCGACGGTCAGATCCAGCGGCGGATCACGCGGGACGAGCGGGTCCTGATCACGCGCAGCACGGATGAGGTGCGGCTCGTGGTGAACACGTCGGGCAACTACTGGCGGACGCTTGCCAACAAGCTGCACTGGGCCAAGCCGCCTTCTTCGATGATACCCGACGCGGACTGATTCGATTCAGATCTCAACGATCACAAGTATTATCCCGTCACGGGCTGGTTCTTGGTGCTGATCGTCGCGGGCTGGCGGCCCAGCAGCGTGGACAGGCCTTGGGACATGTCGATCACGAGGC
>CAXBOF010000712.1:0-1553 GCA_963977205.1 uncultured Phycisphaera sp.
CACGTTGAGCTTGTCAACGAACAAGAACTTATCATTCCAGGTTTGCGGATCAGTAAGTTCTTGTTCGTTGACAAGCTCGACGTGGCCATCAAGAAAGAGAGCGTTGGCGCCGTTGCCGTGTCTGTCTGGCTGAAGGCGGAACTTTGTGTCCGCGCTTGCGCGATCCTGTGGCGTGAAGTGTGTCTCGCGGTACGCGTCGTAGTAAATCGCGACTTCGTTGGTAAAGCTGCTTCGAGCGTACCAGCGGCTTGATTGGATGCCTTTTTCGTCATCGGCAAAGTCGGTGAGATAGAGCGTCTTGGAAGGGTAGAGCAGCCTCGACATTCTGGTGGGTGGTTTGGGATTGGTCGGCGGGGTTATTTGTGGTGGGTTTCCGCCAACTCCTCTTGTAAATTGGAAACCATTATTGACATAGTGGATGTTGTGCCCGTCATTGATTCGCCGGCTGGGACATCTGTAATACTCGGCATCGGTGAAACGGTCGCCTCGGCTGTCGGTGCCAAGGATGGAATCGTTTACGCCCACCATTCCTCCGGTTTGCCCTTCGAGTGATGCCCTGTCGTCAAGGAATGGCCGAAACACGAAAGCCCAAGCCGGATTCCATTTCGCATCAGAATTCGGGTTCTCAAAATTACCTGCTTCACGGGGGACATATTCATTCCAATCGTCCGCGTAGTAGAACAGCGCATATCCGATATCACGTTGTTTGGAGAGACAGACCGTTTTCTGTGCCGCTTGGCGGGCCTTGCCCAGCGCGGGCAGCAGGATGCCGATCAGGAGCGCGATGATGGCGATGACCACGAGCAGCTCGATGAGCGTGAAGGCGTGGCTGCGGCGGGTCGTCATTTGGTGCTTTCCCTTGTCGTGAGGCTCGCGATGACCTTGGTCTGGAGCGAGCCCATCGCGAGTGTTTCCAGTTCTTCGCGATTCACCCACCGCGTGTTCGGTGCCTTGCCAGAGCGCGAGGATCGGTAGACCTCGACGGTGACGGATCGGTGTGTGGTCTCGAAGACGAATCCATTGTGACGGGTGAGGTCCTTTGTTGCAACACCCAAACGGGCGGCGAGTGCCTTGGTGGGGATGGGTGAATCGGCTTCCAAGCCGGGAACTTCCCACAATCCGCCCCACAGGCCGCCCTTTGGTCGTTGTGAAATCAGGAGCTGGGATTTCTTGTTTTCGACGATCGCGCAGGCCATGTAGAGGGGCTTCTTGGCTTTGCGGACCTTGGACGCTGGTATCTCGTGCTGTTTGCCGAGCTGGCAGGCTTTGCAATCGGCGCGGAGGGGGCAGGTCAGGCAGCTGGGTGATTTGGGAGTGCAGACGAGTGCGCCCAGCTCCATGAGGGCCTCGTTGAACGCGGCCGGGCTGACGGATTTGGCGCGTGATCGAGCGGCCTGTTTGACGAGTTCTTCGGCGCGCTGCCAGCACCAGTCGCGGGTCCTGGGTTCGCCCGCGCGGAGGTCCTGTCCTTCGATGCGGAGCAGGACGCGCTCGACGTTGCCATCGACGATGGGGGCGGGCTCGTTGTGTACGATCGAGGCGATCGCGCCGGC
>CAXBOF010000713.1:0-1549 GCA_963977205.1 uncultured Phycisphaera sp.
CAGCGTGGTTCAGGATGGCCGCGGCCGTCGGGCTTGTCGCAAGGGCGACGATCGGGACATCGGGCGAGACCAGTCGCACGAGGAACGAGACGTTGGTGTTGACGACATCGTCGTTGGTCGCGACCACGAGCGCTGCTGTGTCCGCCTTGGCGAGCCGGTATGTCTCCGGGCTGTCCAGCGGCCCGAACATGACACGCAGGCCCATGTCGTGGTGCTTGGAGGCCTCGTCGAAGTCGGACATGATGAGGACGTACTGCACGTTGACGTGCTCGAGCCGGCGGATAAGGGCTGCGGTGACCGGGCCGTAGTCTGTGAGGATGACGTGATCGCGGGTTTCAGGCGGGACTTCCCGCGGTGTTCGGGCGGCCGCCTGAGCCTCGACCCACGGGGCATAGAAAAACTGGATGATCGTAAACGGCAGGAGAATCAGCAGCAGGACAATCCCGGTCGCCAGCACGATCATCGAGAAGACCCGCCCAAGGTCGCTCTCGAAGGTGATGTCCCCGAACCCGAGCGTGGACATGACGGTGAGCGTCCAGTAGAAGCCGGTGACCCAGCTGTGCTTCTGGCCCTCGTGCATCATGATGAAGTGGAAGAGGATGCTGTAGAGGACGATCAGGAAGAGCAGGATCCCGATGAATTTGACGAGCGATCGGATGTTCCGTTGCGTGCGGCGTTCGCCGAAGAAAAGCAGTACCTGAGTCGTGCTGAATTTCACGATTCAGAGTCCCGGCGGCTCGGTTGGTCTCGATGGGATGACAACGCTACTTCTTTGAGCCCTTCTGTCTGATAGTTTCACCAGCGGGTCGCTTTGAGCGGCAAGCTTACCATGTTTCATGGCTTTGTCGGGACCGCTTGCTCGGCGGTATCGCGAGAGATCGGGCGTGCATCGCGTTGGCGCAAAATCCGGCGCACATCCGCCGCAAAGCACGACGCATCGGGCATCCGCCCCGAATCGCACTGATCCGCGAGAACTATCGCAAGCTGTGAATCTGAGAGAACTTGCGCTGCGGGCTGTCAGAAGTCGCAGCGCGGCGGCAATCGAGAAAGTGGGCGGAGAGGGATTCGAACCCCCGAAGGCTTTCGCCGACAGATTTACAGTCTGTTCCAATTGTCCACTCTGGCATCCGCCCATCGTGGCCAAGGGCCCGGGGGCCTGGGTGGAAATGTAGGTTCCAACCACCCCACCGGCAAGCCGATGAGGCATCCGGTGTGGCCGATCGACTTGACGGGTTATTCGGGCTTCGTCCAGTCCCAGTCGGGGTCCTTGTGGAGCTTGGTCGCTCCCTGGCGGATGCAGCGGAGGCAGATGATGGCCTCCGGGTAGGCCGGGCTCTGCCAGCAGCGGTCCTTCCGTTCTTCGATGCACATCGTGCAGGTGTAGCCGGGCTCGAGGGCGGTCTGCTCTTCGAGCACGACGAAGCGGTAAGCGAGGGTGAGGCAGCTCCCCGAGATCAAACTGCCGCGGTGCCCCTCGACGAGCGGGAACTGGCCATCCCACGGCTTGCGGGAGAAGTCGCAGATGAAATCGGTGACCTGCATGTTGTCG
>CAXBOF010000714.1:0-1548 GCA_963977205.1 uncultured Phycisphaera sp.
GTAGGTGTCGCGGTCGTTGTCACGCTGGACCCTAACTTGGCAGGCGGTGCCCGCCTTTGTTGTGATGGGGTAGAGTTGTGGTATGTAGGTCATTTCTAGTTCCTCGCCGTTGACGTTGCGTACTTCAGGGATAGTGAGAGTGTTGGGTGTTGGACTTCCTTCCCCGCTTCCACCATGGACTCATTACAACCGGGGCAGATCGGTGGGCCGAAGGCGTCCAGTGGCTTGCGGGTCACGCGAGCAACGTAGTCGCAGTCGGCGCACTCGACTTTGATGAGGCGCGTGGTTTGCTTTTTCTTGCCAGCGTTCAGGTTCAGCGTGTCGTGCGGGTAGCCGCCTAGCTTCTCCTCTAGCTTGAGGAGTCTGGCCTTCAGTGCTTTGCCTGCTTCCGTTGCGGTGGGCTTTCCGGTTAGGCCGACTTTGCCCATTGCCCGTTTAAATGCGGGGCCGTGTCCGACTCCGGCGGGAAGGAAGGCGTGGACGTGTTCATGGACTAGGGTCTCCAGAGCGCCGGGACCGTCAAGCACCGGAGAGATGAAGAGGTGGGCCTTCCCGCCCTTCTGCCCCTCGCCGTGCCAGCATTCTCCGATGCATCGGTTCCGATGGGCCGTGGCCCGCTTGGACGGGAAGCCGATGCTGACATGGAGTTCGGGCAAGTCGTACCCGTGCTTGATGTACTCCTGGCGCAGGATCGTCGTGGCTCTGATCAGGAAGGATTCGCGTGTTTTCATGCTGACCCCCGGTCATCGACCATGGACAGGTTGAAACTGTATCCGGGCTCTGCGTAGCCCCATGGGCCGCTAGCGTTGTACAAGCCTATCGCCCACTCGTATGGTCCTCCCTCCCAGCATATACCCCAGCCGTCGATGTACTGGTGCCCCACGAGATCGTTGTCCTCTGGGCGCACCAGCATGACCTCATCCGGATCTTGGCCCAAGTCCCCTGCGAGCCTCCGAAGGGCCTTGTGCAGGGCCTTGGTCGCTGGACCAGCGGTCTGGTACTTGCTCAGGTCCACCTTGAGGTCGAGAGTGAATCCGAATTCCTCGACGTAGATTGTTGCGGTATCGGTCATTTGGTCTGTCTCCGTCTGGTGTGGTTGCCCCCGTGGGCCGTTCGATCCGGCAAGGGTGGGGCGCGGAGTCGAACCGCGCCCCACCGACGTTCTACCTCTTGGCGGGTGCCTTGGTGATCCTGAACCCTGCCTCCGCTAGTGCGGCGATCACCTTCCGTGAGGTAGACTCTGAGTCAAGCGACGACCCCGGGCGTTCACTCTCCAGATACTGGCGGTGGGTCTCGCCGTCTTGAATGCCCTGCATGATGGCGCGGAAGATGGCTTGCGTCTTCGCTTCATGTCCGGGCTCGCCCTTGGCGTTGCCTGCGGGGCCGTAGGCGTTGGAGTCGTCCATGAAGCGGTGGGCCATCATCATGTGGTGTCTGCTGTCGCTCATGTGGTCTGTCTCCGTCTGGTGTGGCGTGGCGTGTTTCATATAGTGAACCTACAGAAGGACAACAAGCCGCGCAAGTCAAAAAGGGAATCAATTTATGAAG
>CAXBOF010000715.1:0-1546 GCA_963977205.1 uncultured Phycisphaera sp.
CGCCAGCCGACATGCCCGCCGCCATCGAAACCATGTTCTGCTCGGCGATCTTACATTCAACAAAGCGGTCAGAAAGATCGCTGTCCTTGGCAAACATCTCCGCGAACGTCGAGTTCTTCACGTCCGCATCGAGTACGACGATCTGCCGCCCCGCGTGCCCGAGGGCTCGCAGCGCCACGCCGTAGGCCTTGCGCGTCGCGAGCTTGCCCGTGTGCAGCAGGCTCTCCATGTCGTACTGACGCATCGACTCTGTAAAGCCCGGAAGCTCAGCGAGCTCACCCGGTGCATCCGGTGCCTGCGCCGGCGGCTGGATCTCAAACGTGTCCGACGAGCTCAGCGTCGTCGTCAGCGCCAGTCGCCTCTCGTCCAGCTCCGCAAGAGCCTTGTTGAGCGCCTCACCCGTCGGCGGCTTGCCGTGCCACCCGCCGCCCTGTATCGAGGGCGTTCCCCAACCCTTGACGGTGTTGGCGATCAGAGCGATCGGCTTGTCCTGTGTGCCCGAGCGCTCGGCGAACGAATCAAGAGCAGCAATAATCTGGTCCGGGTTGTGCCCATCGATCGTCTTGACCTCAAAGCCGTACGCCTCGAGCTTCTTCTTGAGTGTCTCAGCCGACTGCTGACCGCTGACAGGCCCGGCCTGCCCGTACTCATTACAGTTGAAGATCGGCAGAACACTGTTCAGCCCGCGCTCGACGATGATGTCCAACGCCTCGGCGATCTGGCCCTCGCGCGATTCGCCGTCGCCGATGATGCAGTACACCCGCTTGTCGATCCCGTCGAGCCTTGCAGCCTCGGCGATACCCGCCGCGACCGAGAGACCCTGGCCGAGCGAACCCGTCGCCGCGTCGAAGAACGGGAAGCCCTCCTCCGGGTTCGGGTGACCATCGAGTGTCGAGTTCTGGGCACGCAGCGTCTTGGCATCTTCCTCGGTCAGCTTGCGACGCTGCCCGTTCTCCTCAACCACAACGCCCAGCTTGCACGCCGCCGCGTACACGATCGGCACCGCGTGACCCTCGCTGAGCACCAGCCGGTCGCTCGTCGGGTAATCCGGGTAGTCCGGGCTCCAGCGCATCGAGCGGTACATCAGCACCGTCACGATGTGCCCCAGACTCAGGGCCGTCGTCGGGTGACCGCTCCCAGATGCTGCGCACATCTCCAGAGACATCCGATCCAGTTCGATCGCCTGTGCATGAACCGCGGCTTCTAGTGACATCGGCGCGTCCTTCCTTCCTATATCCAGCCCGCTTGTCACGGGTCGGCTCAAATCCATTCATCCGCCCACGCAGATCGCCTCCCAGCCGGCCCCGCCAGGGGCCCTCTCCGGGAGGTGCCACAGCCAAAGCCGTTTCAGTGCTGAAAATCGACCACTCACCGACCTGCCCCAGTCCTCGTCCGGACCGCCCGCAAGCCGTGCCCTTGAGTATCTCGACCTCACCCGACCCGGGCAAGCTCAGACACCTTGCCCACACGAATTCCCCACCAACTTCTGACACGTTCCGGCCCATACCCGGCCATACCATCCGGCGTACACTTCCCACCGGCAGGC
>CAXBOF010000716.1:0-1546 GCA_963977205.1 uncultured Phycisphaera sp.
CGATTCATCGAGAGTGTCTGGTCCGAGATCGCAGAGCGTGTTGGTGCTCAGCCGGGCGACACGATTCTCTTCGGCGCTGACGGGCGGACAACCTGCCTCAAAGCGCTCGGCGAGCTTCGCATCAAGATTGCCAACGATCTCGGCCTGATCGACGAGAGCAAGTGGGACTTCCTCTGGGTCGTCGACTTCCCGATGTTCGAGTACGACGAGGCGGGCGGGCGTTTCTACGCCATGCATCACCCGTTCACCGCGCCCGAGCCGGACCAGATCGAGGCGTTCCTGAACGCGGATCCGAAGGATATCGACACGATCGAGGGCATCGTTTCGGCCGGCTATGACATCGTCTGCAACGGCTCAGAAATCGGCGGCGGGTCGATCCGTATCCATAATCAGAAGGTCCAGTCCAAGGTCTTCGAACTGCTCGGGATGTCCGAAACAGAAGCCAAGGACAAGTTCAGCTTCTTGCTCGACGCACTCCAACTCGGCGCTCCGCCCCACGGCGGTGTCGCGTTCGGGCTCGACCGCCTCGTCATGCACCTGACCGGCACGGACAACATCCGCGACGTCATCGCGTTCCCCAAGACCCAGACCGGCGCGGACCTCATGACAGAGGCTCCCAGCAGGGTGAGCGATGATCAGCTTAAGGAACTGCATGTGCGCGAGGTGGAAGCGGAAGCGAAAGTAAAGGCCACCGAGTAGGAATGGTGTGTTTAGTTGGGCATCCAGATGACGCGGCCGTTCTCGGCGTCGTGCTCGCCTTTGACGCAGCCGGTGATCATCGAGGCGACCTTTTCGGGTGTCAGGCAGGCGGCTGAGGGGAGCGCGCTTTCGTTGAACATGGAGCGGAGCAGGTCGGTCTCGACGGCTCCGGGTGCGATGGCGAACGCCTTGATGCCAAGCTTGGCTCCTTCTTTGGCGCAGCTTGCGACGAGGAGGTTCACGGCGGCTTTGGACGAGGCGTAAGCGAAGAAGCCGGGGAAGGGGTCCTGCGTCGCCATGGATGAGGTGCAGACGATGCGGCCGGCTTTCTGGGCGGTGAAAATTGGCCAGGCTTGGGAGATCATCGCGGCCGGCCCGAGGGCGTTGATGCGGTACGAGAGCTCGAGCGTGTCGTTGTCGGTCTTGTCGATGTCATGAATCTCGGCCCAACCGGCGTTGGAAACGAGCACATCGAGCCGTCCGAGCTCGGCCTTCACGCGATCGATGAGCGAGCGGGCCTGTGACAGATCTCCGATATCGCACGCGATCGTGGTGGAAGGGCCGGTCAGAGTGGCAGCGGCCTCACGCAGGACGTTCTCACGTCGTCCAACGAGCACAATGTGGTGCCCGAGCTCTGAGAGCTGGTGACTGGCGGCCAGCCCGATGCCCGAGCCGGCGCCGGTGACGATACTGACGGGGAAATCGGACATCCTGGTTGCTCCTGTGTGCTGATGGGGGGCTTGCCAAGACGATAGACTTTGCCCCATGCCAATCGCACGCATCATCTTCGCGGTCGTCTTTGTGAGTCTTGTCGCGGTTCCCCTGCTGCTACGTCCAGCAGACAAGG
>CAXBOF010000717.1:0-1546 GCA_963977205.1 uncultured Phycisphaera sp.
CCCCCGGCACCATGCGGTGCCTCGTCAAGCATCAGGCCGGGCCCGAGCTCGAACTCCACACCGATCGAGCCATCCCCGAGCCCGGACCCCGCGACGTGCGGATCAAGGTCACCAAAGCGGGTATCTGTGGCACGGACCGCCACATCTGGGAATGGGACGAATGGGCCGCCGGCCGCATACCCGTGGGCATCGTCACGGGCCATGAATTCGTCGGCGTGATCGACAAGATCGGCTCGGCGGTCACCAAGTACGAGCCGGGCCTGCGCGTCAGCGCCGAAGGCCACACCACCAAGGGCATCGATTACAACTCCCGCACAGGCAACGCCCACATCGCCACCGACACCCAGATCGTCGGCATCGACCGTGATGGCTGCTTCGCCGAGTACGTCGTCGTCCCCGAAGAGAACGTCTGGCCCGTCCACCCGAGCATCCCCGACAAGGTCGCCGCGATCCTCGATCCCTTGGGCAACGCCGTCCACACCGTGATGGCCGCCGACGTGAGCGCCAAGAGCGTCCTGGTCTCGGGCACGGGCATCATCGGTCTGATGGCCGTCACCGTCGCCAAGGCCGCCGGCGCCAGCCGGATCTTCGCGACCGACATCAACCCGCCAAGGCTCGCGCTGGCCAAAAAGCTCGGAGCCGTCGAGGCCTACGACGCCCGCGAGGGCGCAGGCTGGATCAAGGACATCAAGAAGCAGACCCGCGGCGAGGGCGTCGACGTCGTCCTCGAAATGTCCGGCGCATCCACCGCCATCGACCAGTCCTTCCGCGCCCTCCGCGCCGGCGGCACGGCCGCCCTGCTGGGCCTGCCCGCCAAACCAGTCACCTTCGATTTCAACGAGAACATCATCTTCAAGGGCTGCACCGTCCTGGGCATCAATGGCCGCAAGATGTTCGAGACCTGGTACCAGATGGAGGAACTGCTCCTCTCAGGCCGCCTCGAACTCGACGACATCCTCACCCACCAGTTCCCGCTCGAGCAATACAAAGAAGCCTTCGACACGATGATCTCAGGCGATGGCATCAAGGTCGTGCTGGATATCGCGTGAGATCTGCTCCCTCTCCCCGCCGGGGAGAGGGCTGGGGAGTGGGGTCTTCGCTCTACCGATACGCCTTGTGACACGCACTACAAGTCGCCTTGAGCTGCTCGATCGTGATCACCGCTTCCGCGTTCATCTCGCCCAGGATCTGCGATTCGAGTGTCTGTGAGAGCTCAAGCGAAGCGTTCATGTACTTCGCGTACGTCTCGTCCGGCACGGGCAGCGTTTGGTCCGACAGAATCGTGCGGAACAGATCGTGCAGCTGCCCGGCCTCGCTCCTGGCCGACAGGTCCGGGTGATTCTCCGGTGCCTGCCAGTCGTTCATTGAGAGCACCGCGAGATGGTCGTACACGCGGTCCATCTCGGCCATGATCGCAGGCAGACCCTCGATCTTGGCGTACTCGACGATCATCGGCGACGCCTCGACCATCTCGGCATCGCTCAGGACGCCCGCGTGCGCGACGTCGCCCCAGAGTCCCGTGTAGCTGGCGCTCGTGCCCGCTTGT
>CAXBOF010000718.1:0-1542 GCA_963977205.1 uncultured Phycisphaera sp.
GCCAGAGTCTTGAGAGATCGGCAACGGTTGCGATCGGTGCGCCGGTCTGCACGTAGTCGCCCTCGCGGACGGCCAGGTGCGTGACGACGCCGCCGATGGGCGCATAGATTTCCAGGCGATCCGAGTCGAACGAGCCGTCTTCGACCCCCTTGATCTGCTCGGGTGTGAGCCCGAAGAGCCTGAGCTTTTCACGAGATGCGGACCGGATATCGCCTGTTGTTGAGTGGACCAGTTCACTCGTGCTGCTGTTGGCGGCGTCTGCGGATTGGCGGAGCTCTTCGAACGCGGCGAGGACCTCGGGGCTGTAGACCTCGGCCATGTGGTCGCCCTTGGTGACGGGCACGCCGATGTAGTTCACGAACAATCGCTCGATGCGTCCGGGGAAGTACGCGGTCAATCGGGCGACGGAGGTCTCGTCGTATGTGACCTTGCCGTAGAGCCTCACATCCGCCGTCGGGAAGAACCGGGCTACCTTGGCGGTCTCGATCCGGCTGAGAGTTGCAGCCGCCTGGCTCATGCTGATTTGCAGGTCGTTGTCGCCGTCGTTTGAGGCATTGACCGGGATCAGATCCATAAAGCAGATCGGGCACTTGGCTTCTGGGTCGGGCAACCGGACCTGCGGGTGCATCGAGCAAGTGTACATCTGCGGCCAGCCGGTCTTTGTGTCGGTGTGATCGTGGGCACCACTGATGGTTTCTGATGCGGGCTGTGATTCCGGCTTACCGATCCGGTAGCCGATCACGAGCGCAATCAGGATCAGTGCAACCGCGACACCCGCGGCGGAGTGCCCCCAGAGCCATTTCAGTGTGTGCTGAGCGCGCTGGTTGAAATAACTCATGGTTGCACCTCGTGCGTTTCGTCTTGGATAATCTGGTCTTGGGCTGCATAGGTTTCCACGGGTTCACCGACGAGTGTGTTGAGTCTGGCAAGGGCTTTGCCGCGGTCGGCCCGGGCCCGCTCGGCAGCGATCGCAAATTCCAGCAGCGTGCGTTCAGTATCCAGGAGATCCAAAAAGCTCGTCTCGCCCGCGCGGAAGCCTACTAGAGACGCTTTGAGGGATTCCTCGGCCTTTGGGATGAGGATCTGCTCGTACAGCTGAACTCTGCGGTTCGCGTCGGTGTGATCGAACCATGCACGCTGGATGCTGGCGGCGATCCGGTTCGAGCGATCGTTGCGCTGGCTGGCGGTCGATTCACGCACGCCCGCTTTGTACTTGTCCCGCCAGAGCGGCACGTTCATCCCGAATGTCAGGAGTATCGGATCGTCGCCGCTCTCAGGGATCGACGCGTCAATGGCTTCGTTGGTGAAGGTGTAATCAAGGCCGACGGTCAGGTCGGGCAGGCCGTCTTTGCGCGCGACCTGGGCGAGATATCTCTGCTCCTCGATCTGCTCGCCGAGTGCGATCAGTTCCGGGTTTGCTCGGCGGGCGATGGCGATGAGCGTCTCGGCGCTCTGAAGAACGACGCGTCCGGGGAATTGGTCCAGCTTGGGCACGTCTGTGTTACTCGGGCGGTGGAGCGCTGCGTTAAGCTCGGCTGTGTA
>CAXBOF010000719.1:0-1540 GCA_963977205.1 uncultured Phycisphaera sp.
CATTCTGATGCGCAGCGCGATCTCGTCGGCGCCCTTGGCGACCACACGCGGCGCGCCCCACTCGTTCTTGTAGCGGATCGCCACCGAGAAGTGCGTCGGGTTCGTCACGATGACGTCCGCATCGGGGACCTCGGTGTTGACGCTCTGCATCGCGACTTCCTGGGCCATGCGGAACCGTCTCCGCTTGAGTTCCGGGTCGCCCTCCATCGATTTGACCTCGTCCTTGACCTCCTGCTTGGTCATGCGAAGGTCCTTCTTATGCTGCCATTTCTGGTACATGTAATCGACCACGCCGATGATCAGGAGGATCATCAGCACCCAAGCCAGGATCTCGATCAGGACGTAGAGCGTCACCATCGTGGCCTGACCGGGCGTGAGCAGGGGCAGACGGACGAGCTTGATCTCGTTCCGCATGATCACAAGCACAACAATCGTGCCCACCACGGAAAGCTTGGCGATGCTCATGACCGTCTGCATCAGGCCACGGATGCTCAGGATGCGCTTAAAGCCCGAGATCGGATTGAGCCGGTTGAGTTTGGGCGAGAGCGACTCGGTCGAGAACAACGGCCCGACCTGCAGAAAGTGCGAGATCGCGATCACAACAAACATCAGCAGCATCACGGGGCCGACCGTGACGAGCAGCGACCGCGCCGCCTGATGAAGCGAGGGCGCGATGTAGTCGAACGGATTGGTCTGGCCCACAGGAGCCGAGCCGAGCGTGCGGGTCATGAGGTCGGCGAACTCATTGGAGATGTACGTGCCGAGCAGCCCGACGACCAAAGCCGCGGCTATGAGATCGACCGCGCCCGAGAGGTCCTTGCTCTTGGCGATCTTGCCCCGCCTGCGAGCGTCGGAGAGCTTCTTGCCGGTTGGATCTTCGGTTTTCTCGCCGAGTTCCTCAGCCACCAAACACCCCCGCCGCCGAGCTCGGCACGCCTGTCCACTGCGTGAGCTGGCTCATGACTTCCCGCAGCTCATCGGTAAACACAACCTCGATAGCCAGCAGCGCCCCGACCAGCCCGAAGAGCCCCGCCATGATTTTGATGGCAAAGCCGATGGTGAGGATGTTGATCTGCGGGATCGTCTTCATGAGCACGCCGCTGGCAACGGTCTCGAGCAGCATGATCGCCACAACCGGAGCCGAGACACGCATCGCCAGTTCGTAGCCGGAACCGAGTATGCCAGTGATGAGCTCGACCGGGGCCGCCTGCATGGTCATCGCGCCCAGCGGCACACTCTCGTACGTCCCGATCAGAGCCATGAACATGACGTCCAGGCCGCCCAGCATCAGGAATACCGCGGCCGCGAGGTAGAACATGAGCTGATCGATGACGCCCGAGTTCTCGCCGTTCATCGGGTCGTAGATCTGCGCCAGCCCGAGGCCCATCTGCATGCCCATGATCGTGCCGCCGAGCTGCATCGCCACGATCGGGATGCTGGCGATGAAGCCGACCGATGCGCCGACCTATACGATTTACGAGGTCATCGGCTGGCGCAAGCGATGGGGCAACAGCGTCCTCGCCATTCATAACGGTATTCC
>CAXBOF010000720.1:0-1537 GCA_963977205.1 uncultured Phycisphaera sp.
CCCAGGAACTTCGGCCGAGCACCGACCACCACCTGCTTGCCATCATCGACCGATCCCGCCGCTTCAGAGCCATCCGAATCCGGACCACCCGAGGCCTGCCCGTCTGACCAACTCGACTCATAGACACCCGCATCGAAGCCCGCAAAGTCCGGGTCTTCGAGCTGACTGCCACCCTCAGCGACGATGTTCACCGTCAGCTTGCGCACATCGTGCTGCGGGATGTAGCACTGCGCCTCATCGCACGCCTGCAGGCCCACGACCACCCGGATCTCGTGCTCACCCAGCGGGGCATCGTCTGCGATCAGCATCGGCACGTACACCAGCGCCCGGTCCTTGTAGGTCAGCGCCTCCATCGAACCGGTGCCAGTGACATTGGGCACCTCGGCGGGCAAGGGCTCGGGCCATTGCACAGGTCCGACGCTCAGCCATACCGGGGCGTCCTCTACACCCACCTCGGTCCGGATCGCAAACTCGGCCAATTCCGGCGGCAAAACATCCTGATCCGCCGAGGGCCACGAGTGCAGCTCAGGCCCGTGGTCCAGCACCACCACCACGAACGCCCGCTGCCCGGGCACGAACTGCATCCCCGAGAGCTTCGCCGACACCTTCACCTCGGGCATGTCGTCAAAGTTCGGCTGGGCCGCCGCGGACAGAGGCAGCACCATGAGCAGTGCCACCAACAAGTGCTTGAACACGGATCTCATCGATTGGGCATCCTTCTGAGCGTTCTTCTGCGTCTGGCTTCTGCATCAGGGCAAGGCAGATTCCACAGGCCAATCCCCTCGGCAGGCCTGATTGTTCCCGGATCGGCCATCCCACGCCCAAGAAGCCTCAATCGCCCTCTTCAAGCGTGCCACGCTCACGCCCCGATAAACCAAAGTGGACCACCCAGAATCCACAGCCGCCTTTCGCCCGGAGAAAAGCCCCATGTCCGCGGACATCCTCGAACAGAACGAGATCGACGCCCTCCTCAACGCCATCGATTCGGGCGAGGTCGAGCAGGACTCGATCCAGGGCCAGATCTTCAGCCGTCACCGCCGTCGCGGCGAATCAGTTGAAGTTCGTCCTTACGACTTCAAACGCCCCGAACGCGTCTCAAAGGACCAGATGCGGGCGCTCCAGACACTCCACGAATCCTTCGCCCGGAACTTCGGCGCCTCGCTCTCCGGCTTCCTGCGCACGATCGTGGAAGTCAAAGTCGCCAACTGCGAGCAGATGACCTACGCCGAGTTCATCTCCACACTCCCAAACCCAACCAGCTTCAACCTCGTCCAGTCCGACAACCTCGAGGGCCAGATGTGCCTCGAGATCAGCCCGCTCATCATCTACCCCATCATCGACCGCCTGCTCGGGGGCACCACCCAGGACCTCTTTATCCCCCAGCGTCCGATGACCCTCATCGAAACCAAGCTCATCGGCAACGTCACCCACCGGGGTCTGGACGCCATGAGCGAGGCCTGGTCGGGCATCCGCCAGCTCGTTTTCAGTATCTGCGCCACCGAGAGCAACCCCCAGCTCGTCCAGATCGTGCCGCCCA
>CAXBOF010000721.1:0-1529 GCA_963977205.1 uncultured Phycisphaera sp.
CTCGTTGCATGGGCAAGTGTAGGAAGAAGCATTGGGCAATTAGCATGAGAGAAGAAGAACCACGGGGCATTTCCTGGGTTTGCAGCCTCGAAGCGAGCGCGTCACGCCTGCCTTCTGCTGGTGTATGATCTCTTTCCCTGGGCGGGTATTGCTCGGGGGAACCCCGAGGGAGCCAGCAGAAGCCATGAAGATCCGCGCATTCATCGACGAGCACTACCGCCACTTCAACGCAGCCACCGTCAAGGACGCGGCCGAGGCGTACACGAAATGCCTGGACGACGGCGGGAAGATGCTCGTCACGCTCGCGGGTGCGATGAGCACGGGCGAGCTTGGACGCTCACTGGCTGAGATGATCCGTCAGGACAAGGTCCACGCGATCAGCTGCACGGGTGCCAACCTCGAAGAGGATCTCTTCAATCTCGTGGCGCACGATCTGTATGAGAGGCTGCCCAACTACCGGGACCTGACGCCCCAGGATGAGCAGAAGCTGCTGGACCGGGGACTGGCGAGGGTGACTGATACCTGCATCCCCGAAGAGGCGGCGATCCGCAAGCTGGAGAAGTACCTGCTGCCGATCTGGAAGGATGCGGACGCCAACGGCACCCGCAAGCTGCCCCATGAGTATCTGTATGACCTGATCCGCACGGGCAACCTCGAGAGCGACTATCAGGGTGACCCGAAGAACGCGTGGCTGCTCGAGGCGTGCGCCCGCGATCTGCCGATCTTCGTGCCCGGCTGGGAAGACTCGACACTGGGCAACATCTTCATCTCGCATGTGCTCGACGGCACGTTCAAATCCAGCGACCCGATCCGCCCGGGTGTGGACTACATGCTCAGCATCACCAAGTGGTACCGCCAGCGCAGCAAAGAAGACAAGCGCCCGCCCGGGTTCTTCCAGATCGGTGGCGGCATCGCGGGCGACTTCCCGATCTGCGTCGTGCCCATGCTCCGCTACGACCTGCACGAAGAGACGCCCTGCTGGAGCTACTTCTGCCAGATCAGCGACAGCACAACCAGCTACGGCTCGTACTCGGGCGCAGTGCCCAACGAGAAGATCACCTGGGGCAAGGTCGATGCCGACACGCCCAAGTTTGTGATCGAATCGGACGCGACGATCGTGGCGCCCCTGATCTTTGCTCATGTGCTCGACTGGTAAGACCGGCCTGGTCAATACAGCGGGAGCCGGAGCCGTCAGGATTTGTCCTTCTTGGTGCGCCCTTCCTTGGACCGCTGTTTGTTCACGGTCCGGGCTGCGATCTCCTTGGCTCGCTCGTCGGAGCGGCCCTGCTCTTTCTCACTTTCCTTGACGTGCTCGTACTGACGCTCATCCTTGTCTGACCATGATTTAGGCATGGCAATCTCCTTTATGGGTAGCATGCACACTCCGTGTTGAATGAACATGAAGCGGGCATGAGATCCGCACAAAGAATGGAAGCATTCTCTTGAACGCACAGGGCGACAGCACGCGTCATGCACCTGAGCGGCTCGCGCTCCTGGGCATCGGTGTCAACGCTGTGCTGGCGGCGGGG
>CAXBOF010000722.1:0-1528 GCA_963977205.1 uncultured Phycisphaera sp.
GATTGTGGTGCTCGGGTGCGGGCTTGGGCACTGCTATCCGCCGGAGAATCTGGGGCTGTTCGATGCGATCGTCGATGGCGGGCACGGGGCGGTGGTTTCGGAGCTGCCTTGCGATTCGCCGCCGGAAGCGCGGAACTTCCCGGCGAGAAACCGGCTGATCTCGGGCATGTCGCTTGGGGTCTTGGTGATCGAGGCGGGGCGGAAATCGGGGGCGCTGATCACAGCAAGGCAGGCGGCTGAGGACCACGGGCGGGAGGTCTATGCGCTGCCCGGGCGGGTGGATAGCGAGGTGTGCGAGGGATCGCTCGAGCTGCTCAAGTCGGGTGGGGCTCAGCTGGTGACTCAGCCCAGCGACATTGTGGATGGGCTCGAGGCGCCGGCGTGGCACGCGCACGGCGGGACGCACGAGGCGCGGTACACACCCGAGCGGGCGGGCCAATCGGAAGCGGGGGCGAGTTCGATCCCAGGGGGCGAGGCGGGGCGGCTTGTGTTTGAGGCGTGCGCCGAACCGCGGACACCTGACCAGATCGGGCAGGCGACGGGTCTTGAGATGTCTGCGATCGGGCAGGCGGTGACGATGCTGGAGATCTCGGGATTGGTTCGGAGAGCTGGGAGCCGAATCGAGCGGGTGCGCTGATTCTTGCGCATACCAGTCCAATAATGTCCCTGACATCGGCCTGCAAACGCTTGCTCTTTGTTTGGTGAGCAGAACCCGCACATATGGCTGTCAAACCGAGTGATCATTGGATTTCGTTCGGGTTTCGGTGCGATATCATCCACATGAAACACACAAATTCACGGCGTAATGACACAATGTTATGCTCTGGCGGGGAGAGAGAGTCGGCAACCGCTCGGGATCGAAACGGGAACCGATTGGGCAGCCGGGCTTTACGGAAGCTCAGAGATGTTTGGGCTGCTTTGTTCGGGGCAGTTGAGACTGCAGACGTAAATTGTTACTCTCTTGTACGCCTGGGACCGGGGGGGTCCTACGTGCGAGAGTACATCCCAGACAGGGATGATAGGAAAAAGCTGAACAAAGTGCCAACAACAGCCTTTACGCGGTCTTTGTTCGATATAGAATTGGTATCGGTCAGGGCGCTGGCCTTGGGGCTTGCTCAGCAGGCTCAGGGGCTCGGGGCCGACTCGATGATGGCTTTCGACAGGGCTCATGACGGGGGAAGTTTGGCATTGGCAGCCCGCCGAGACGCTGCTACTGCTGATGTCAGAAACGCTCGCTGCAGCGGGCCTTTGAAGAGGAAGGACTCAACACATGAATCTCACACCGAAACAGCTTCGCATCCTGAAACTCATTCGCGACTGGCGGGTGCTTCATGGCTATTCGCCGACGATGCAGGAGCTCGCCGACGAGATCGGCGTGAGCAAGGTCACCGTGTTCGAGCACGTCGAGGCGCTCATTCAAAAGGGCGCTCTGACGCGCGAGCCGAACAAGGCACGCTCTTTGTCGATCGCTGATGGGATCAGTGTTCCCGACGAGTCGCGGCCGCTGCGTTTCCCGCTGGTGGGCAAG
>CAXBOF010000723.1:0-1526 GCA_963977205.1 uncultured Phycisphaera sp.
GTCCAGGTGCCATCATCGTTCTGCGAACCCGCCGAGAGCGATGCCCCCTCGGGCACGCCCGAGACCGTGTACTCGGTTGCCGTCGCGCCTTCCGGCAGCGCCTCAGCGACCTGCTCTGCCGAGAGCACGAAGTCGGGGTTGCCAGAGGAGAAGACCAGATCGGTCGGTGCTTCGTTGGCATCGGTGACGCCGATCGACAGCGACTCTTCGTACTCGGCGCCGTCCGAATCGGTGACGCGCACGGTGACCGAATGCGAACCGGCCGCCTCGTGATTCAGCTGCGCCCCATCGGCGACGGTAATCTCGCCTGTCGCCGAATCGATCTCGAACCGACCGCCGGCATCATCGATGAGCTCGTAGGTATGAACATCGTCCAAGTCCGCATCAACCGCGGACGCTACGGCGACGAGTGTCCCCGCTACCGCGTTCTCTGTGACACTGCCGCCTGTGAATGTCAGATCGGTCGGTGCTGTGTTCTCCGGCTCTGGCGGATCAACCAACGATACACTCGCTTCATTCAGTCCTGTTGAGCCAAAGTTACCCGAAGTTTCGATCGTGTCACCGGCATGAGCCGAGTTGAACTGAATTTGCTCGATGCCATGGGCTTCGATAGATTTCACGCCGTTGACCGAAACAACAACGCGATCGGATGCGACCGAGTCACCGGTTCTTGATGAGTATGTGGCTCCATCTTCAACCAGGACATGTGAAGCACTGCTCGCGTCGCCGTTGATCTCGATACGGTCGGTGCCCCAATCGCCAATGACGACATCGGATCCGTCGCCTACGGTGTAGTTGATAACGTCATTGCCCGTGCCGGCATCGATTGTGTCATTGCCTTTGCCGCCGGTGATCACGTCGTCGCCGTGATCGCCGGTGATCGTGTCGTCTCCATCGCCGCCGATGATCGTGTCGTGGCCCGTACCGCCATCGAGGGTGTCGTTCCCGCTGCCACCGTCTAAGTAATCGTCGCCGTGGCCGCCGATGAGATTGTCATGTCCACTGCCGCCGATGAGATTGTCGTTGTCGGTCCCGCCGTCGAGTGTGTCGTTGCCATCTCCACCGACGAGATGATCCTGCTGATCACCGCCCTGTAACACATCGTCACCGCTGCCACCGAAGAGCTGGTCCTCGCCCGTGCCGCCGTCGAGTGTGTCATTCCCGTCGCCGCCGTACAATTGATCATTGCCGTGACTTCCCGACAAGATGTCATTGCCGCCGTTACCAAAGAGGATGTCGTTGCCGTTGCCGCCGTTTGCGGTATCAGCCATATCGGAGCCGTGGAACGTGTCGGCCTCGTGCGTGGGGCCGTCCTGAGCGTCGCCTGTGTCGGCGTCGACCCAACTGGCGGACATGAGCACGCGCTTCTCGAGCGGCTCGATCCCGAAGTCCGCTTTCTTCTTACCCTTGCCGGGCTTGTCGTTGCGGGGATTGTTGCCGTTACGCTTCTTCTTTCCGAACATCGCAGGCTCCGTCTCGAGTCGCACTCGGCGCGCATGAGAATCACGCGGCCGGTTCCGCATTCC
>CAXBOF010000724.1:0-1521 GCA_963977205.1 uncultured Phycisphaera sp.
GATGATGCCGATCGACCTGGCCTCCTTTGCGGGGACGGCCCAGGCGGCGGCGTTCGGGCTGCCCGGGGGCGGCTCATCGGCGAGCGGCGGCGGGATGCTGGGCACGCTGATGGGCAGCGGCCTCGTCGAGAAGGGCGTCTTGATCGCGCTTGCGGGTGTGGCGTTTGTGATGATGCTCGTCATGGTCAAGAGCGCGACCAAGCGTGTCGAGTTGCCATCGGTTGAGGAGCTCGTGGGCATCCCGCCCGCGCTCGATCAGCCGACGGACATCGTGGGCGAGGCCGACGAGACCGAGGCGCCGATGGACGGCATCGAAGTTGACAATCAGCAGGTCGCCAATCGCAAGATGCTCGAGCAGGTCGGCTCGATGGTGAGCAACGAGCCGGACCTTGCGGCACGATTACTTAACCGCTGGATTACACCTGAGCATTAGTTGGAGACCGGAAAAAAGCGATGGCACGCAGACCGCACGATAAACTGCCGACCGATCCGTCTCTGCTCGAAGGGCTGACGAAGGCGGCGATCCTTCTGCTCACGCTCGACGCGACGCAGGCGGCGACGGTGCTCAAGCAGATGTCGGCCGAGGGTGTGGAGGAAGTCACGCGCGAGCTTGCGGGGCTTGGCCGCGTGCCGATGGAGCTCCAGCGGGCGGTCGTTGAGGAGTTCTACAGCACGGCTCTTGCGATGCAGAGCGCCAGCGAGGGCAACCTCGATCACGCCAAGTCGCTGCTCAAGGGCGCGCTCGACCCGGCGACGGCTGCCAAGGTGATGCAGCAGATCCAGACCCAGGTGCAGCGGACGCCGTTTTCGTTTTTGCAGCGGGCCGAGAGCGAGAACCTGCTGACGTTTATTCAGGAGGAGCACCCGCAGACGATCGCGCTGATCGTGTGCCACTTGCCGCACCACAAGGCGAGCGAGATTCTGAGCGGTCTTCCCGCACAGAAGCAGGTCGAGGTGGTCAAACGGATCGCCAACATGGATCAGACCAACCCGCAGGTCATCCGCGATGTTGAGAAGGGTCTCGAGACGAGGCTCTCCAATGTTCTGAGCCAGTCATCCGAGAGGATGGGCGGCATCCCGACGGTGGCGGAGGTGCTCAATCTGGCCGACCGCGCGACAGAGAAATCGATCATGGAGGGCCTCGAAGTCGAGGATCCGGACTTGGTCGAGCAGATCCGCCGGCTCATGTTCGTCTTCGAGGACATCCTTCTGGTCGACGACAGGGGTATCCAGGCGGTGCTCAAGGAAGTCGACAACGAGGAACTCAGCCTGGCGCTCAAGACGGCCAGCGAGGAACTGCAGAACAAGATCCTCGGGAACATGTCCGAGCGGGCGGGCTCGCTTATCCGCGAGGACATGGAGTTCATGGGGCCGGTGCGTGTGAGCGATGTCGAGAACGCGCAGCAGCGGATCGTGGACATCGTGCGGCGTCTCGAAGAGGCTGGCGAGATCATTATCCAGGGTCGGGGCGACGCGGATCTTGTTGTTTGAGTTGATGTTTCGGTGTGTTGAGTGAGGGAG
>CAXBOF010000725.1:0-1514 GCA_963977205.1 uncultured Phycisphaera sp.
TGTATCGTCCTTCGTATGCCCCCTCTTCCTGTCGCGAAGCCGCAAAGAGTGCTCGTGACTGTGGTGTGAGCCGGATGTATCGAAGAAGCAAGGCCTCAGTAGACACGTCGTACTCTCTGCGTAGCCTCATCAGCTCATCAAGATCAGCTCTCTCGCGGCGAAGATCCGGAAACGTCCCGAGCGGCATGATGATCTCGGCGGCAGCAATGTTGCACAGCATCTCTAGCTGCCACTCATCGCCTTCCTGCTCTTCCTTGGAGGCGCGATTGCGGATGGCCTCGGCGCAGTCGGGAAAGAACGTGTGGGCAATCTCGTGTGCGATCGAGTAACGAACGCGGCCGCGAGAGCGATTTGGGTTGAACTCGATCTGAAACTTGCTATCCGGTGTCGGGAGCGTTCGGGCATCACGGATGTCCTCGCGCGGGATAACTTCTATGTCGAGCGAAGTCGCGAGAGTTGCCGGGTCAAATGGAGGGCCAGGCCACCCTTTTTCCATAGCCCTGAGTGTTAGACTCCTCGCGTACTGTGTGATCGCATCGACGGGATCGCGGTCGCCCGCGAACGCCAGGACCGACTTGTTGGTCCAAACAGGTGTGGAGTTAGGCATACGATGTTCCCACTTGTCCGGCCGTCGTGCGCACGGGAAAAGAGCTACATGACTGTGGAGGATGTCGATGCCGTTGGACATCGAACGATTTGTACGACTTCGCGCCGTGTTGTACCATCTGACCGCGACATCGAATGCTGCGCGGATCCGTAACACTGGGCTGATCCACTCCACTTCGACTCTCTACCGATCGGCGGGGATGGCCCCATCGATCCGGACCCGTCGTGCCGAAGGGCAATGGATCGAGTTCGGCGGCGAGCGCGTGCACATTCGAGATCAAGCACCGCTTCATCGCGGCAACATCACGTTCAGAGAAGGATGGGGTTTCGAGGACCTTGTTGCCCACCTGAATGACCATGTGTTCTTTTGGCCGGGTACAACAGGTGGCCCTATCTCGTACGGACGCCGACATTTCGAAAGGTACGCCGGGGAGGAAGCGGTTGTGCTCTGCCTCGACACACGGGCGATCTTCGCCGCGAACACCGACCCGGGTCCTCGGTTCTGCAAGTACAACTCGGGATCCCCCAGGTGCACCGGAGGCCGAGGTTCCCCCCGCGGCCCCGATACATTCCTCGATGCTGACTGCTTCCCGCACCGGCCAAGCGAGGTGATCGAAGTGACTTTCCCGGATGTCGTCCGCCTGGACGGGTGTGAAATCGCCGAGCGACCGGTATCGGACTTCGTGGGAGGCTGATTCCGGATTGACATGGAAAGTTGGAGTCACACCGATGTATCCTATCAGATACCAATCGTGCTGGCAAGGACCCCACGACACTGGTCATACTATATCCGTCGAATAGCCGCCCTTACATCCTGTATCACGCCCATGTCTGCCGGAGTCTCGCACCGCTTGCCGACGCTCGATTGAATGGGCAAACAAGCTGTCGCCGGCCAGTACCGGCGGGGG
>CAXBOF010000726.1:0-1513 GCA_963977205.1 uncultured Phycisphaera sp.
AAGAAACGGAATCATTCGTGGCGGAGCGCATCGATCGGGTTGAGCAGCGAGGCGCGGATCGCCGGGAACATGCCAAAGCCGATACCGGCCAGGGCGCTCAGCCCCGCGCTCAGGACGATCGCCCACAGGGGGGCGGCCGCCTCTTCGAGCATCTCGTGCGCCTGACGGATGCCCATGAGCCCGAGCTGCCCCACCGCGATGCCGAACACCGCGCCGGCCAGGCACAGCACGACCGCCTCGACGAGGAATTGCAGCAGGATGACCATCGGGTGCGCCCCCATCGCCTTGCGCAGGCCGATCTCGCGGGTGCGCTCGCTGACGGAGACGAGCATGATGTTCATGATCCCGATGCCGCCGACGACGAGGCTGACGAGCACGACAGCCCCGGTGATCATGGTCATCACGAGGCCGATCTTTTTGAAGTCCTCAAGATATTCCTGCATGACCTCGACGTCGAAGGTGTCCTCCTCGTCGGGTTCGAGGCCACGCATTTTGCGCAGGACGAAGGTGATCTCGGCGACGGCGTCCATGGCCATGTCGGCGTCCTTGAGTTCGCCCTGGGCGAAGTTGATCCAGCCATCGGGGTTGAGATTCATGGCCGTCGTGATGGGGATGTAGATCTCGGTCTGTGCATCGCCTCCACCGAACATGGCGGAGTTCTCCATCGTCTCGACGATGCCCACGACGAGGAACCGCCGACCTGAGAGCAAGACGAACTCGCCGACCGCGTTGGTGGGCATGTTGAGCTCTTCGATGGCTTTCTCGTTAATGACGCAGACGTTGCGGCGCTGCTCGAGGTCGATCTTCGTGAAGCGTCTGCCGTTCAAGATGTCGCGGTGCTCGATGTCGTGCCAGCTGGGCTCGATGCCGGCCGAGCGGATGCCCTCAAGGATCAGCTCGTTGTACTGCACGCTGTACGAACCGAAGTACATCGGGCAGAAGTGCTCGAGGCTCGTGACGTGCTCGCGGACAGCCTCGACCTCTTCGATTTTCAGCTGCACATCGCTCCAGCTCATCTTGCCCCGCATCGATCGCGGCAACCTGCCATCCATAAAGACACGCTTGACGCCGAACTGCTCGAACTGATCCAGCACGCCCCGCTGCATGCCCGACAAAGCGCCCATGACCAGAATGATCGACGCGACCGCGACGATGATGCCAAGCGTCGTCAGGAATGTGCGGATCTTGTTGTTGAAGATCTGGACGAGCGCCAGGAGCACCGTCTGGCTCAGGACGCGCAGGACCATCATGACCGGTGTTAACAGGATCATGCCTGCACCGCCTGGGCCATCCGCTGGGCAGTGGCGGCCTTGGACCGCAGGAAATCCTGATGGATCGGGTCCTTGTCGGTCGGGAAATCGCTGATGACCTTGCCGTCGCTCAGCCGGACGATGCGTTTGGCGTGCCCGGCGACCTCTTCCTCGTGCGTGACGATGATGATCGTCTGCCCCGAGTCGTGCAGTTCCTCGAAGAGCGCGATGATCTCGTTGGTCGTCACGGAGTCGAGGTTGCC